>CAZZYB010000001.1:0-34708 GCA_964658125.1 uncultured Acetobacteraceae bacterium
CCTCATGCTCTACGATATCGACAGCCTGTTTCAGTCCGCACAGATCGCAACCGCGCTGACTCTGTACGCATTGCGCGGGACACAAGCAGCCTACGATGAACGCCTGCACGCCGCGCGTCCGCATCCAGGCCAGGTCCACAGCGCCGCGTCTCTCCGCGAGTTGCTCTCCGGCGCGCCGCATCACCAATCCAGCACGAAGGTTCAGGACGCCTACTGCCTCCGCTGCGTGCCCCAGGTCCACGGAGCCGTATGGGACACGTTGCGCCACGCCGAGCGCATCTTCGCCATCGAACTCAACGCCGCCACCGACAACCCTCTGCTCTTCGGCGACGACTTCATCTCCGGCGGCAACTTCCACGGCGCGCCCCTCGCCCTCGCTCTCGATCAACTGGCAATCGCCCTCTGCCAACTCGGAGGCATCTCCGAACGCCGCAGCGAGCGCCTCATGAATCCCAGCCTCAACGAGGGCCTCCCCGCTTTCCTCGCCACGCGTCCCGGCATAGAGTCCGGCTTTATGATGGCCCAGGTCACCGCCGCCGCCCTCGTCGCCGAGATGCGCGTCCTCGCGACGCCGGCATCCGCGTGCTCCATCCCCACCAGCGGTAACCAGGAAGACTTCGTCAGCATGGGCATGACCTCCGCGTTGAAGCTCATGCAGTCCGCCGGACACTGCCGCATGGTGCTCGCCATCGAATGGCTCACCGCCACGCGTGCCCTCGACATCCGCGGCGACGACTTCATTTCGCCCCTCCTCGACGCGGCGCGCACAGCGTTCCGTATCGAATGCCCTTCGTGGGAAGGCGACTGCATCCTCTCCGTGCCGATGGCGAACGCTGATGCCTTCCTCTTCAGCGCAGACTGGCCCGCGATCCTTGTTCCGCAGGAGGTTCTCGCATGAGTGGCTACACGCCCCTCCGAGCACCTCGCGGCAACACGCGCACCGCTCCCGGCTGGATTCAGGAGGCCGCCAAGCGCATGTTGATGAACAACCTTGACCCCGAAGTTGCGGAGAAGCCCGAGGAACTCATCGTCTACGGAGGCCGCGGCAAAGCAGCGCGCAACTGGGAGGCGTACCACACAATCATCGCCACGCTCGACCGCTTGCAGAACAACCAGACCCTCCTCGTGCAGTCCGGCAAAGCCGTAGCCGTTCTCGAGACCCACGCCCTCGCACCGCGCGTCCTGATCGCCAACTCCAACCTCGTTCCCCACTGGGCGAACTGGGAAGAGTTTGATCGCCTCGACCGCGAAGGCCTTATGATGTACGGACAAATGACCGCGGGCTCATGGATCTACATCGGCACGCAGGGCATCCTGCAAGGCACCTACGAAACCTTCCTCGGCGCGGCGCAGAAATACTTCAATGGCTCTCTGAAAAACACCATCACCGTCACTGCCGGTCTGGGCGGCATGGGCGGTGCACAGCCTCTCGCGGTCAAGCTCGCCGGCGGCGTCAGCATCTGCATTGAAGTCGACGCCAGCCGCATTCAACGCCGCATCGAAACCCGCTATCTCGACGAAGCTGTCACCACGCTAGACGAAGCCATCACCCGCGCCACCGCTGCCCGCAACGCAGGCCAGGCCCTCTCCATCGGCCTGCTCGGCAACGCAGCCGAAATCCTTCCAGCCATCGTCCGCAGCGGCTTCCTCCCCGACATCGTCACCGACCAGACCAGCGCCCACGACCCTCTCTACGGCTACTGGCCCGTCGCCTCTGCCGACGAAGACCTCGCAACCCAGCGCACCCTCAATCCAGAGAAATATCTCGCTCGCGTTCGGACCGACGTCGCCACGCACGTCGAAGCTATCCTCGAATTGCAGCGCCGCGGCTCCATCTGTTTCGACTACGGTAACAACCTGCGCGCACAGGCGAAAATAGCCGGCGTATCCAATGCATTCGACTACCCCGGCTTCGTCCCCGCCTTCATCCGCGACTCGTTCTGTGAGGGCCGCGGTCCTTTCCGCTGGGTAGCCCTCTCCGGCGATCCCGCCGACATCGCCGCCACCGACGCGGCACTCCTCAAGCTCTTCCCCGACGATGCACGACTCAACCAATGGCTCCCCTGGGCAGGCAAACACGTTGCATTTCAAGGCCTCCCCGCGCGCATTTGCTGGCTCGGTTACCGCGAGCGCGATCAGGCCGGCCTGCTCTTCAACCAGATGGTCCGCGACGGCCGGCTCAAAGCGCCCATTGTCATCGGCCGCGATCACCTCGACGCCGGTTCCGTCGCCAGCCCCTGTCGCGAAACCGAAGCCATGCTCGATGGCTCCGACGCCGTATCCGACTGGGCGCTCCTCAACTTCGCCACTGGCATCGCCAGCGGAGCAGGTTGGATGAGCTTCCACCACGGCGGCGGTGTCGGCATGGGCTACAGTCAACACGCGGGCCTCGTCGCCGTAGCTGACGGCAGCGATGAAGCCGAGCAGCGCCTGCGCCTCTGTCTCACCAACGATCCCGCGATGGGCGTCATCCGGCACGCTGACGCGGGCTACACGAAAGCCCAGGCGGTCGCCGCAGCCCGCGGCCTCGACATGCCGAGCCTCAAGCTACCATAGGTCCGGAGCACCACCATGAGCGAGCTTCTCCTCACCGGCATCTCCCAACTCGCCACACCGCACGGCCCCGCGGCAAAGCGCGGCGCAGCCATGCGAGACCTTCGCATCGTTCCCGACGCCGCCATCGCCATCGACGCCGGCATCATCTCCTGGGTCGGCCCCGCAAACCAGTGGAGCGGCCAAGCTGCCAACATCATCGACCTCGAAAACCGCGCCGTCGTTCCCGGCCTCATCGATCCGCATACGCACGCCATCTGGGCCGGCGACCGCCTCGCCGACTTCGACGCACGCAGCTCCGGCGGCACTTACGAACAAATTCTCGCGGCAGGCGGCGGCATCTGGCACACCATCCGCGAGACGGCCTGCAAATCTATCGACGAAATGGCCGCCCTCGCGCTCCCTCGAATTCAGGATCTCGTCCGCTCCGGCGCCACCACCATCGAGATAAAATCCGGCTACGGCTACACCCCTGATGCCGAGATAAAAATGTTGCAGGCCGTGCGCGTTTTGCAGCAGCAGACCGCAGCCAGCCTCATCCCCACGCTGCTGATCCACGTTTGCCCGATCACGACAGCGGAGTGCGTCATCTATCGCGACAGCATCTGCAACGAACTGCTCCCAGCGGTTGCGCGCGAAGGTCTCGCTACGGCGGTAGACATTTTCGTCGAGAGCCACGCGTGGAACGCAGCGGACGCCGAAGTGATCCTGCTCTGCGCCCGCGCTCACGGCCTCGCCATCAAGCTCCACACCGAGCAGTTCCGTTCCGTCGGCGGTCTCGAACTTGGCGTCAAACTCGGTGCACTCAGCGTCGACCATCTCGAAGCCTGCACCCCCAAACGACTCTCTCTCATCGCCTCATCGGCGACCATCGCGACGGTCCTCCCCGGGGTCTCGCTTCACCTCGGTCTCCCCGCTGCTCCCGGCCGCGCACTCATCGACGCAGGCGCCGCCGTAGCCATCGGCACAGATCTCAACCCCGGGTCCAGCCCGCTCTTCTCAACCTCTACCGCGATGGCTCTAGCCGTCAGATTGAACGGCCTCAGCCCCGCCGAAGCTCTCACAGCCTCAACAGCGAACGCCGCAGCCGCACTAGGTTTGGCTGACGTCGGACGCCTCGAAGCAGGTCAGCGTGCAGACCTCCTCGTGCTCGATAGCGCGGACTGGAGAGACCTCGCCTACACCCTCGGAAAATCCGTCGTCAGCGAAGTCTGGATCGCCGGGCGAAGGCAGGCCCTATGACGACCTCTTACCAACCCGAACTGCTCTACCTCGACGGCAAATTCCGCAGCGGGTACGCCCTCGAAGCAGGTACTGACGGCATCATCCGCTACGTCGGTCCCGTCCGGGATTCCACCAACATCATCCGCATGCCCGGCCGCGCTCTCCTGCCTGGCATGGTCGACATCCACTCGCACTCATTTCAACGAGCCCTGCGAGGCCGCGCCGAATCCCGCCGCCGCAGCGGTCCAGACTTCTGGTCGTGGCGCAACATCATGTACCGCTGCGCCCTCGCACTCACTCCTGAAGAAATTTACGATGTCGCACGCATGGCCTTCCTTGAAATGGCGCTCGCAGGAATCACCACCATCGGCGAATTCCACTACCTGCATCGCACACCAACCGGCACACCTTACGACGATCCAAACCTGCTCGCAAAACAAATCATTCGCGCTGCCCAAAGCGTCGGCATCCGTATCGTGCTGCTCCGTTGCGCGTACGTCCGCGCCGGTTTCAACCTCCCTCCGGACGCAGGACAAACCCGCTTCCTCGAACCCGATGCCGACGCCTTCCTCCAACACTCCGAATCGCTACAGCGCGAGATCGCTTGCCTGCCGACCGTCACCTTCGGCATCGCACCTCACTCTGTACGCGCCGTCCCGCAGGACTACCTCAGGACAATCTCGCAGTGGGCACACTCGCAGTCTCTCCCCATTCATATGCACGTTTCCGAGCAGCCCGCCGAAATCGACGCCTGCCGCGCGGAGTACGGCGCCACTCCCTTTGAGTTCCTGGACAACCTTGGCCTTCTCACACCCGACTTCACGGCTATCCACGCCATCCACCTCCACCCCGGCGAAGTCGAACGCATGGCCCGCGCAAAAATCACCGTAGGTGCGTGCCCCACCACCGAGCGCAACCTCGGCGACGGCATCCTCTGCGCCGAGAAGCTCATCGACGCCGGGATCTCCATCGCCTTCGGCACCGACAGCCACGCCCAGACCGACGCGCTCGAACAAGCCCGCGAGCTCGAATCTAACCTCCGCCTCACTCATCTCCAACGCGCGGTTCTCGACGGCCGCAACGGCGAATCGCTGCCCCGCCTGCTCTTCGACTTCGCCACAACCTCAGGTGCGCACTCGCTCCACCTCGACACCGGCACTCTTGCCGTCGGAAAGCCCACCGACTTCTTTACAGTCAATCTCTCCGAGGCTTCCATCGCCGGCAGCCTCCCCGAGCAACTCCTCACCAACATCGTCTTCAGCATGTCGCCGCGCGGTATCAGCGACGTGATCGTCGACGGCAAGATTGTTATCGATCAAGGTAGGCACACTTCGCAACAGGAAATCGTCGACGCCTTTCACCGTGTTCAACGGCGACTCGGAGCGGAGTTATGACTTCCACCCAGGAAATCCTGCGACAACTGGTTGCCATCCCAAGCGTTTCCAGTCTGAGCAATCGCCCCATCATCGAATCCATCCAGAGCTTCTTCGCACCTCTCGGCTGGCATCACCGCGTCCTGCGATACGAAGACCCATCCGGCGTCGAGAAACTCAATCTCATCGTCTCGCCCCAACCATTACGCGATAGCACCACCCACGCAGAGCTCGCCATCATCTGCCACACGGACACTGTTCCCTACAGCACGGCCTGGCCGGAAGCGATCACGCTTACCGAACGCGACGGGATGCTGCACGGATGCGGTGCCTGCGACGTAAAGGGCTTTCTCTCCTGCATGATCTCCGCTGCATCCGCGCTCGATACCACGCAACTCAGCAAGCAACTCTGCATGGTCTTCACCTCCGATGAAGAAGTGGGCTGCCGCGGCGCGCGTTTCCTCACAGAACAAAATGCGCTCAGACCACGCTATGCGATCGTCGGCGAACCAACGTCTCTCATCCCTGCGCGCGCAGGCAAAGGCTATTGCCTCGCTTCGATATCGGTCCACGGCAAGTCCGCCCACAGCGCCTACCCAAGCTCCGGCCACTCCGCCATCTTCGCCGCCGCCAAGCTCATTACCGGGATAGAACACCTCGCCGAAGAACTGACGACACATCGCAACGAAGCCTTCGATCCCCCCTTCACAACGCTCAACATCGGAGAGATCCACGGCGGAACGGCGAAGAACGTAGTCCCAGCCGAGTGCTCATTCCTCGTAGAGTGGCGACCCATTCCCAACCAATCGCCAAGCCTCGTAGCGGACCAACTCAAGCAACTCGCAACAGACCACGCCAGCGTCAACATCAGAATCAGCGTCACCATTCAGCGCATGGATTCGGGCTTTGAAACCTCGACCGACAGTCCGGTTCTTCAAGCCGTACGCACCGATCCTACAGCCCCGACTCTAAGCGTCGGCTTCGGAACCGAAGCCCCCTGGCTCTCGCGCATGGGTGCCGAAGCCGTCGTCATCGGTCCCGGCTCAATGCTCACGGCACACAGCCCGCGAGAGTGCGTCCCCATAAAAGAGCTCGACGACTGCGTGCAAATGCTGCGCACAGCCATCGAGTCTCTCTGCCGCTAAGCTTTAGGGCTTGTTTGGTTCCACAGTTCCCGCAAAACCATCTGCAATAAACTTCAGCATGTGCTCGCGCGCAATCAGTCCATGCCACGGTTCAGTGCTTGGCCTGCCCGCGAAATTTCCGCCTAACGCCCCATGATCCTCGCGCGGAAACAGCAGCATCTGTACAGGCACACCCTCCTGCCGCAGCGCCCTGTACATCTCCTTAGACTGTCCTTCAGGATCGGTCGTATCTGCCTGCCCTTGCAACAGCAGAAACGGCGTCTTCGCGTTCTTCGCATAAGCCAGCGGGCTCTGCCGCCATGCGCTCTCGAAGTTGCGCCAGGGCATCCCCGTATACCAACGGTCACCATACGAACCCGACTCCGTCCCATACTCGCTGAACTGATCGATGACCGGCGCGCCGGAAACAATCGCCTTGAAACGATCAGTCTTGCCTTCGACGAACCCGGCCATTTCGCCCCCGTAGCTGTATCCAATCAACGCCAGCTTCGTTGCATCAATTGGCGCGGTGCGGATCACTTCATCGACTCCCATCATGATGTCGAGATAATCGCCGTTGCCCATGTCGTTCTTGTTCGCCGCTTCAAACGCAGAGCCGTAACCCGTGCTTCCACGCGGATTCGTCACCAGCACAGCCCATCCTTGCCCAAGTAAGAGACTCGTCAACGGCGAGTAGGCATCGGTGAACTGCCCTCGCGGCCCGCCATGCACATTCACCACCATCGGCACCTTGCCCGACGCAGCCTGCGGCGGGAGATACAGCAAGCCTTCCACCGTGAATCCAGCCCGCTTCCACGACATCGGCTTCGAAGCAACAGCAGTCCAACCCGCCGGAATCAACTCCGGTTGCTCCAACCTCTTACCCTTCTGATCCGGAGATGTTGTCATGTGGATAGAAGCCGGCACAGTGCTGGAGCTCGCAATGTAGACCCAAGCCTGCTTCTTCGCATCGGGCCGAAAGCCGCTGATGACAGGCATTCCAAGATCGTAAGGCTTTGCCTCGCCAGTAGTGAGATCGATGCGCGCCACCGTTTCACGCATGCCGCGATTCAGAGCAACCACAGCACTCTTGTCATCCTCCGCAACATACAAAGTCCCCGGAGATAGCGTGCTGTCCTTCAGCGCACCCGTCAGATTGTGAAGCTTGCTGGTCGCAAGGTCGAATGTAAAAAGATCCGCGCAACCTTCCGGTGCATCGACATCGCACTTCGCAAACAGCACCAGCCGCCTGCCATCATGCATCCACGCAACGCGGCGCGCAGATAGGGGCAGTCCCGCCACAGTTGTCTGCTCCGACGGTGTGATCGCGGAAACAATCGTGCCGATCGTACTCGGTCCCAGGTCGCGAAGCTTGGCATGAGTCAGCACCAGCAGCTTCGTCGAGTCCTCACTCCACGTCACGCTGTCCATGTCCTTCAGCGTCGGAACGTCGCGAGATTTCCACGTTGCTGTATCGATCAGGTACAAGCGGTGTTCAAGCTCATTATGTTCAACCCAGATCACGTCCTTCTGCTCACGCATCTCGCGTGTGCGCGTTGGCGACTGCGGATCGGTCGCTACCACCGCAAGGGTTTTGCCGTCAGGCGAAATTGAATACGAGCTGACGTCGACTGCCGCAGCCGGACCACCGCCCACCGGCGGGTGTTCAAGCTTGATCGGCGCCGCCTCGCCACCGTCCAGCGGTAAGCGAAGTATTTGCGACTTCTCTCCGCGACGAGCGATAAACAGAATCGCACTGCCGTCCGGCATGTACTCCGCCGAACGCTCTCCCATTCCTCCGCCACGGCGTCCACTGGCACCCGCCGCGCCGCCTGCATCCGGAGCCGGGGCTGGCTCACCGAAGGTCAACTGCCGCGGTGCGGAACCATCGGTGTTCAACAGCCATAAATGGCTGCCGCCGCCATCAGCCGTGCTCTCCTGCACCACCGCCAGGACGTGCTTCAGGTCGGGCGAAAGCACGGGGCTGGAAATGCCGCGCGTATGCCGCAGGTCTTCATTGCTGGGAAAATGTTGCGCCGCGACCGGCACAGTCAACGCAAGCGGTAATAAAAGGGCGGCACCAAATCTGCAATTCATTTCCTTCTCCTCGAAAACTATCCCCTGTTTCGCCAGATGTCGAGTTGTCGACTTAGCAAAACAGGGGACCGGTTATGTCATCTCGCGTTTAGAACGAGTACCGCAAAGAGAACTGCTGCCGACGCGGTGTGTTCAGCATCGCACTGTAGTTACCGAACGATCCGCTGGTCGGGTTAGTCGTAATACTCCGCGTGTTGAAGCGCGCAGAGTTAGTTACGTTGAACACCTCCCACGAAAACCGGAGAATTTGATTCTCGGTAATCTTGAACGGTTTAGAGAGACTCGCATCGGTGCCGTAGTATCCATCCCCGCGAAAAGCATTACGCATACCTGCTTCGCCTGGGTAAGGCAGTCGAATAAACGGACCGCCCGTCGTCGTGCTGGTGCGAATAGCGGCGGCGTTTCCGAAAGCTACTGGGACCGCGCCCGGAGCGAATATCTTGTGGCTCTGAAGCGTGGGGTCTACCTTTACCGAGAAGCTGCCAATCTCCCAGTTAGTCGTGTATCCACCCTCACCAATCGAGAACGGCAAACCGGAGGTCCAGCGCGACAGGCTGGCGAGGCGCCAACCGCCGATAGCGAGATCCTCGATCTTGCCCGCACCGTTGACAAAATGCTGGCCGCGACCGAAAGGCAGCGCATAGGATCCGTTGAAGGTGATCAGGTGACGAACATCGAAGTCCGACACGGCGCGAGATTGGGACGGAATATACGAGTTAGTCAGATAGCTTCCCGTGCCGCCCTGGGTTTCATTCGAACGCTCGGCGTCCGAGCCCAGGTCAAGCGAGTTGCCATAGGTATAACTCAAGTCCATCTGAAGACCATATTTCATAGGATGACGCAAAATAAACTGGCCCGCGTTGTAAGACGATGCACCGTTTGAAGTCCAGGCAAACAAGCTCGAAAACTGGTTTTGCCAGAACCGCGACTGAGACGGCGTGCAGGCGTAAGAAACCGATCCGCCGCAGTAGAAATCGATATCCGCAAGCGCCGTAGTTTCGCCAAGAACGCTGCGGTAAGTGGTGAACTCATTGCAATAAATCGCTTGCGTCGCCGACTTGTTAGGGTTGGGGCAGGCCGTCGTGCTGACGTTCACCATATACGGAAACAAATCTTCAAAATAAGCGATGTTCGGTACGGTAGCCTTCTTGTTGTTACCCGTCGCATCCACCTGTGCGGCAAGCTGTGCGCCGGCCTGGAAGTAACTCGTACCCGATTTCGTGTCCAGGAAATTAGTCGGTGCAGTGAGGTCGGACTGTTGCAGCAGGTTCCGTCCGAGGCGGCCAACGTAGTCCGCCTCCACCGTGAAGCCTCCCGGCAGAGCCCTCTGCAGCGATAGGTTGAAAACCTCCGAATAGGGCGTCTTCAACTTATTATCGACACCCCAGCTGATCGAAAAATTATTCGCCGGTGGAGCGTAAGGAAAGTTCTGCGTAGCCGCGCCGGAAGAGACTGAAAGGGCTGGCAGGTTGTTACGGCCGGTAAAGCGTGGAGCCTGTTCCGGTCCAAGAGAACCGAGCGGGCTGGTGATCTTCGACGCCAACCCGAACGATCCGGAGGCGTTGAAGGCGTTGATAATGCCTTGACCGAAATGATCGTGATATAGACCGAATCCGGCGCGGATCGAAGTCTTGCTGTTCACCGCATACGCAAGCGAAAACCTCGGCGCGATGTTGGCCTTCTGCTTCGCCCAATAGCCCGGACGCCCATAGACCGGTCCATTGGGAGAGAACGCAAGCGTCGGCTCATAGACCACGCCTTGAGACGCCGCGATCTGGCGCTGCTTGAAGAAGGCATCCGTATCGATCGTGGGCGCCGCGGACTGTCCCGTAGTGTCATAAGGAACCTGCAGGATCGTGTGATGAATGCCAAGCGTCATGGTCAGCTTGGTCGTCGGCCGCCATGAGTCCTGAATGTAATACTCCAACTCATTCGATTTGAAATGACGATTGACGGAGCCGCCCTGCCCGATAAGGCTGCCCGTAGCGCCGCCTGGATTCACCAGGTAATTGATGTTCCGCGTAAGGGACGACTCTGCGCCAATCAGGTTCCCGTAGGCGTTCAAATAGTTCGACGAAAAACTGGACGCAACCTTTGGGAAAGCAGATCCAAGGACCGCGTTCGGATCGGGCAGACCGTTCGTAGATAGGCCTTGTGGATTGGTCGAGCCAGCGTCCCATGAATTGGCATCGGTTGAACTGTTGTTATGAATCAGGCGCCATGTGCCGCCCACCTGAATATTATGTTTGCCCTTGCTATAAGAAAGGGTATCCGCGATCTCATTCACTGGGACACTGCGAATGGAGTTACGCGTCTCCGCGGTAGGCGAAGCGATAAAGCGAACGTCCGTGTAGGCCCCCTTGCCGACACCCGACACGCCAAAACCCTGCCGAATAAACCCATAGCGAATATCGTTGATCATGTGCGGCGTGATCGTCCACGTATCCCCGGCGGCGATGCCCTTGGTGTTGTCCTCAGTTTTGCTCGATGCCGGAAGTCCCGGGAACTGCTGTGATCCGTTGACGAGGTCCTTCTGTAGATTGCCGCGAACAAAGATGCGATGGGAGCTTGTGGGTGTCCAGTCGACCTTGAAAATCGTCGTGTTGTGCGTATACGGCGTCGGCGAAGTAAAGGTATAGGAACCCTCGTTGAGCCCGTCGCCGATAGTCGTTCCATTGGCAACGGGAATTTGTCCAAAATACGAAAGAATAGCCGCGTTCGGTCCGGGACCGTTGGGACATGTGCCGTTGGCTACGCAGGCTCCATCCAACTGCGCCACCTGCGCCGGCGTAAGCGCGATCGTGTTGCCGCTGGCGTCCTTATACTTCAAAATTCCAGCAAGATAAGAAGCCGTTGGAACTTCCTGCGTGACAGTTGTGCTTTCATGCGTGCGCTGACCTTCATAGTTGAAGAAGAAAAATAGCTTGTCCTTCTTGATCGGGCCGCCGATAGTTCCGCCAAAAGTATGGCGTGTAAGCTGCGGGGTCTTGAGCGGCTTTCCCTGGGTAATCTGGGTGCGCTTGTTGAACCAATCGTTCGCGTCGAAGGCTGCATTCCGACCATACTCATAAGCGCTGCCGTGAAAACTGTTCGTGCCGGTCTTGGTGACCAGCGTGATCTGCGCGCCGGACGAATGTCCCGCCTCCGAGCCCGCGCCGGCAGTCGTGACACGAAACTCTTCGGTCGAATCGACAGTAGCGCGTAGAACACCCGTGAACGCATAGCCGTTGGTCTGGTCGTTGTCTGTGATCCCGTCCAGCGATATGTTGCCCTGATCGGATCTTGCACCGGCGACCGCTCCACCCCGGCTGTCCTGAGTCGCTGCCGGGTTGCTGGTGTTCTCATTGTTGCCGAAGTAAAGCACACCGGGCTGGAGACTCAACAGGTCAGCCACATTGCGCGAGTTGATAGGCGTTGCCTCGATCTGCGCATTGCTGATGGCGTTGCCGATAGAAGCATCGCTGAAGTTCAGCGTAGCTGATGCCGTAACTTCAACAGTCTCGTTCAGTCCTGTGACCGGAATAGCGAAGTTGATCGTTGCAGGTTGGCTCACCAGCAACTCCGCTTCCTTGGTCAACGTCCCGAAGCCGTTCGCAGTCGCCGTGATCGAATATCTGGCCGGCGTGACCTGCTCAAAGCTGTACTCGCCACCCTTGCCTGAAGTAGTGGTCAGCGTCTGTTTCGTTGCCTTGCTGGTCAAGATGACGGTTGCCCCCGGCACCAGCGCGCCGGTGGGATCGGTCACCTCGCCGCGCAACGAGGTCGTAGAATTCTGTGACCATGCCACGGCGGTGAAGAGGAAAGCGAAGAATACTGCAAGTACTTTTCGTGTCGTCAATGGAGCCTCCGAGGAAATGAATGTGTTGTTGAACAGTTGACGGAATTCGTTGTTCCCGTATGGTTCTTTACCTTCAATAACTCAGTGCAGCATTCTCAAAATCTATGGCGTAGCTCCCGCACCGCGTCTGCGGCCCGCTCCAGAGCCGGCAGCTCCAGCACTTGTTCCCGCTCCCGCTACCGGAGCCACACTATCCGCTGCGGCAACACTTCTCGCCGGCGACGAGGGAGCATCAGCAGGCATCGGTGGATCTTCAAACGAATAAAGCGCGTTGAACAGATAGCGATAGGTGCCGTGCGCCTGGCCGCGATGTTGAGGCTTGAAGCCGTAGAGGAAAATACGGCCACGGCCATACGTCACTTCCAACGCGGCGATCTGATCCTGCAACACATCCTGGTGAATGATCATGCCGCTTTCGAGCGCATCGCCCTGCTTGGGATACTTCGCCAGCACCGCGCCTTTGAACCCCGGCAGAGTCTCAAACGCCGGCCCGCGTTCAAACATCACCACCGTCGATGAAGGTACGCCGAAGTTGATAGGCAGCTCCGGATGCTGCGTCTCCACCCGCAACAGCGATCCGGCGCAGTAGAACTTGTCGTTCGACAGTCCCTGCAACGTGTTTTTCACCGGCAGCGACATCAGCGGAATCAGCGCAGACGCCGCCCCGTTGAACGCGACCAGCGTTCCACCCGACCGCACAAACTCGCGCAAATTTTCGAGTCCCGATTTCTCGATGCCGCCAGCGTATTGCCCCGGCACCGACCCAGCACGGAAGCCGTTCATCATCTGCTCGCCGCGCATGTCAGGAATAATGATGACGTCATAGCGGCTGCGCAGTCCGCTTGAGCGAATGTCGGCGTTATAAATACTCTTCGCGCCGAAGTTGTAATTCTCCAGAATCCAACGCGTCCATCCTTCATCGATCGAAGGATTCCACGGACGATAGAGTCCAACTCTCGCCTTTTTCAACGCGATCGTATGCTCTGGCGCAGCACTCATCGCAGCCGCTCCCACCGCATACTTCGTCGCCAGGCCATCCATCGCAGACTTGCCCAGCCCACCGATAACAAACGCTCCGCGCTCCATTCCCTGCGCGGTCTTCGTCATGTCGGGAGCGACGGCGACAGTTCCTCCCTGCGCCAGCACAGCGTTCACCAGTTGGAACGCCGCATTCGGTTTATGGCTGACCGCAAACACCGAGCCTTCACCTGAAACCTCAGCGTGCGGCAGTTTCACTTCGTCGATCTTCGCCAGCTTCGCGCGCTGCTCCTGCTCGAGCGGATCGGAGACTACATCGACAGCCACGCCCATTTGCAGCGGCAGAGTCCATCCCGTGATGTCGTACGGCAGATGCGCACCGTTCGCGGTCTCGCCCGTGGCAGCGGCCGGATACACCTGCCGCTCCATCAACTCTTTCGCCATCGGAGAGAACGGCTGATCCATCGGGATCACCCACGACCCCGCCGGATAGTCGATGCCATTGGCATGAAAGCCCGACTTCGACTGATACACATCAAGTCCGTTTTCGATCATCTTCTGCGCCAGCAATCCAGCCTCAGGCACGTCCGCCTGGCGGTCGCTGATCACATAAGCAAACGGCGGCTCGGTGCGATGAATGTTGTCGCGCGCCGTCTGGTAGCGGTTGTACAGCAGCGTCTCATGATTCTTCGCCGCCAGGTCCAGCACCGACATCGAAGCACCAACCATGTAATCCACGGCGTCCTTCAAATGCCACCATCCGCCTTCCCACGGCGTCGTGTACATCGCCAGCGGACGCATATCCTGGTACTCCTGCGGGAACTCATCCACCGTGTAAAAGCGCGGCGTAGCGTAGCGATAGAGCGCCGTCTCCGTGAAGAACGAAACCTCGCCGCGGAAGACACCAGCCCAATCAGTGAACCCCGCATACCAATTGTCGAAACGCGATTCGTGAATCGCTCCCGGCATGTTGTGCTGATCGAGATACGCGGCCATATTCGTGCCCACCACGTTCAGCCAGCTGCGCACATAGGGGCTCACGTTGCTTGAAATCGGATCCGCAAAAGGAGGAATCCAGATGCGCGCCGGGAACGGCGCCGTCTGATGCTGGCAGTAAAAAATCGCCGGGCTGTACTCCAGCTCCGTCTTCGTGACAACCTGCTCTTCCTTCATGTTCATCATGAAGCCATCGCGATTGTTGTCGTGCCCCACGTACTCCTGGTAGAGCTTCGGCAGCGGCGACACTTCATACTTCGTACCGACATTCTGCCGATACCACGACACGATCATGTCCTGCCCATCAGGATTCAAAGTCGGCCAGAGGACGAGAATCACGTTGTCAAGAATCGCGTCCACTTCAGGATCGTTCTTCGCCGAAAGCAGTTTGTACGCCAAGGCAATCGAGTGCTGCCCACCCGCAACTTCAGACGAGTGCAGACCGCCGTCGATGTGAACAATAACCTTCGATTCGCGCGCCAGCTTCAGCGCCTGCTCATCGGTAAGGTCGGTAGCTTTGGCCAGCCGGCCCGAATCCTTCTTGTACTGCTCCAGCTTCGCCAGGTTCGCAGGCGAAGAGATGACGCCGACCTCGATGTCGCGCCCTTCCGTGCTTTTCCCAACCGTGAACACCTTCATCCGATCGGAACTGGACGCCAGTGTATGGAAATATTTAACGGCTTCTTCGTAGTTCGCAAGATAAAAATCGTCGCCCGGTGTATGCCCCAGAACTGATGCAGGAGAAGGCACTTGCGCCCCGATTGGTTGGGCCGCAGTCAGCATAAGGCAGCAGATACACGTCGACAACATGCGCTTGGTGAAGCTCATTGATATTCCTTTCACACTTGTTTCGGATACTGAATACAACTCTGCTGACCCATGCAGATAGGCGCCTGCAAAGGTTGAAGAAAGCTTCAAACGACTACGAAGTGCACGTTAGCTACAACGTCGTTGCGAGGAAGATCTTGGCGTGGCTGTGCTTCGCTAGAGTCGGGGAGCGGCCAGGTTGCGTCCGATCCCGTTTTTGAATGAGTGATCTAAATCTAAACCCTTTTCCCTCGTTTTGGAAACAGCGGATCGCGTGTTTTCCAATGGGCTCGCGCATTGATCCCCGGCTTCGCAACTCTTCAGCAATCGATTCGCATGGATTCCAGGCCGTAGGGATGTGGTACGGAGCCTACGGCTAGCGCGGGATCACGGCGCTGCTGAAGCAGGATGGCTGGGACGCGGTAGTGCGCATCTCGCGTCGCGAAGGGCTGAAGATTCCGGAGAAGCAGAAGCCGCGCGGAAGGACGGTACGGATGTTGAACTCGATCAACGAGCACAGCCGAGCGTGCCTACAGGCGCTGGTCGGCGGTAAGCTAGAGCAGTGGTCGAGATGTTGACGATGCACCCGTTATCTCAGCAACACCTTGACCAGCAACCCCACACCCGAGAGCCCAAGCAGAACGAATGAGATCCGCTTGAAGTTCACATCGGAAATACGTTTGTAGAGTAGAACGCCGCCAATTGTTCCAGGAAGAACGACAGGCATCGTGATGGCCAGAAGAAGCCAGAAGCGCCTTCCGAAAATGTCTGGATGGGCATACGCATTCGTCGCCAGCGAGACCATCTGCAACACCAGGATGTACGGTTGCACGATGGCCCGTGTGGCTCTTTTAGGCAGGTTCCGCAAACCTGTCCAGACCACGACCGCTGCGCCCGGAAACGCCGTGAAACCACCCACGGTGCCACCGATAAATCCGACCGCAATGCCGCTGGCTGCGCCGCCCGCACCCTTGGTCTCGGCATGCGCCGGCTTTACCAGCGAGTAGACGGAATAAAACGTAAGAATCACACCGAAAACCAGCATGAGCTTTGGCGCAGGCAGATGGTTCAACAGCCATATTCCGATTGGCACGCCAATCACACCGCCGCAGATATAAGGCGCCGATCCCTCTGGCCAGGCCTCCGCCCACGACTTCGGCATATCCTGACGCAGCTGGCCCAGCGACATGAACTGGTTTGCAGTCGAAAGTGCCATCAGCAGTGGCACAGCAAGTTTAGGTGGAAGCAACAGGAGGCACGAAGAGCCGACAGCAGAGAACCCGAACCCCGAAAGCCCACTCATCAAACCGGACACGCACAGGATCACCGCGATGAGGCAGAGCTGCCACAAGTGAAACCCGATCACCGTGCGACCCATAAGGTCATGGGAACCCCACGCGTAAGCAGCCCACAGACCGGCCAGCATGCCCACGGCGTAAAGGAGGATGCGGCTTGAATCACGAACATCGGGGATCGCTGACACCGCTTCCTTCTCAACATTCATATCTGAGCCCTTTCAGGAACAGTCGGCTAGACCCGCGGGCGGATCGCATCGCTCCGCCGGTAGAAGATTGAAGCGGGTCTTAAGAAAATTGCGGGCCGGGCATTCCGTACTCAGCCCCGCTTCGGCTAAGCGATGCGTGTACAGGCGGAGCATCCATTACTTCCTTGAACGCCATCTGGAACTTCGTCATCTCGTCCGCGGAACCTACTGTCACGCGAACGTGCGTAGGCCAGATCGGCCAAACGCGGCCGATGAAGACCTTCTTCTCCCGCATCGCTGCAATCACGTCCGCAGCCGGCCGATGCGTCTCGACCATAAAACAATTGGATTGCGACGGCACGTAAACGTAGCCGTTCTTGGTGAGGAAAGCGAACGTGTCGTTGCGGATATCCCCGATGATTTTCTTCCGCATGGGCACCAGGTCCGGATCTTTGAGGCTGACGTACGCCGCAGCTGAAGCAGTGACAGGCATCGCGTTCTGAAGATACATCTGGAGCTTGCGAAGCAGGTCGGGTCTGCCGACAGCCAACCCGCAGCGAATGCCGGCCATGCCATAGACCTTCGAGAAGGTCCGGAGGATGATGATGTCCTTATCCAGCGCAACCTGATCGATCATCGAAGGCGAGTCTGAAAGGTGAATGTAGGCTTCGTCCACCAGCAGGATAGAACCCTTCGGCTTATTCTCAAGCGCCCAAAGCATGTCCTCGCGCGGCGTGATCGAGCCCGTGGGATTATTCGGATTACAGATGTAGTACAGGCCGGCGGTGGGGTTCTTGGAAATCATCGCGCGAACGTCGTGAGCGTGAGTAGCCGTCAATGGGACACGGACAACCGGTGCCTTCACAACGCCCGCAGCGACGGCCCCAGCTTCGTACGATGGGTCGGCCATAACGTAGGGGCGCTCGGGTGAAGCGAAGGCCATGACCGTGTAATGAAGCGGCTCGGAAGAGCCGGCATAGACCTCGATGTAGTTCTCCTTGAGGCCATTCTGCGCGGCGAATGTCTTGATGAGATTCTGCGTTTCGGTGAAGTCGTAGCGGCCACCCTTGGCAGCCATGGCAGCGATCGCTTCCCGCGCCGCAGGAGACGGGCCCATCGGATTCTCGTTGGCATTGATCAGCACAGCGTCGGGCGGATAGTGCGGTACAAAGTGGACGCCCGCAGCCCGCGCTGCACTGGGACTGCTGATATCTGCGGCTTTCTGCTGCGCCGCCCACGCGAAGTGGGCTTCGGTCATGAACGGCACCGCGGCTGTTGCACCGGCGTAGCGAAGGAAGGAACGGCGGGAAACTTCGGACAGGACTGGACTGCGCATGGATGATCTCCTATTTATCAAATAATATCCGGGATCGGTGAAGGCCTTTAGGCCAATAGAAATCATTTATCAGAGCAACCTGCGATGCCCTATGGTCAGAACGTAAGTCGGCCCCCTAATTGCACTAGCCGTGGAAAGCCGAGCGTGCCGGTGACTTGTCCCGCACCGGAGTTATAAGTGGTGAAGTTAGTGGTGGAGGCGGTCGCCTTATAGGCGCCGATGGAGAGGCTCGGAGTAGAAAATTGCGGCGTGTTGAAGGCGTTCAGGGCTTCCGCGCGGAACTCCAGGTGAACGCGTTCGCTCACATGGAAGTCTTTGTTGAGGGATAGGTCGGAGTTGATGTAACCCGGACCGTAGCAGTTGGAAGCACGCGGCTGGTCGCCGTACGGCAGGGCACCACCCGCCGTAGGCGGACCGGTCGCGCGGAAGGCGAGCGGGTTGAAGTACTGTCCGAGGCGGCCTTCCGGACTTCCCGATTTGCAGGGGTCGATGCCGGGGATGATGGTGGGACGCTGCGTGCCGTTGCCGTAGGAGGAACTGATGTTGCTGGTCTGCGTGATGGCCAGCGGCATGCCGTTCTGAATCACGGTAATGTCGTTGAACTTCCATCCGCCTACAGCCAAATCGACAAAACGGTTTGCGCCGCCGAAGAAGTGCTTGCCATGTCCGAATGGAAGCTCGTAGGTGCCGGCAATGGTGAAGCGGTTAGGAATGTTGTTGCTGGCGCGAGCGTATTCCTTGGACAAGTTGTAAATGTCCTGCGGTCCGTTATTGCCACTGTTGAGTGAGTTAGAGGATCCGTACGCGCCCCAGATGTTGTCCCAGTTGGAGGACCATGTATAGCCGGTCAGGAAGGACACACCCTTTGAAAAGCGCTTCTGTACTTTGACGTCCAGGGCGTTGTAGTCGGAGCGGCCCGCGCTGGTGGCCACGGTGATGCCCTGGTACTGCGGAAAAGGCAGCAGGGACTGATACGTCGGCCGTTGTGCCGAGCTCCACTGCCCGACGCCGGCAAAGGCGAACGGAGCGTTGGTTGTGAGAGCGGTGTCGCCGAGCGAGTACTGGCTATCCGGTAGTTGGTTGATATTGAGGCTGTCTGGGAGGTTCCGTCCATGACCGCCGACGTAGCCTAACTTCAAGGCGACGCCCCACCAGAATTGCTGCTCCACTGCGAGCGAATAGGACTGGTAAAGAGGCGAGCGACGACCCTGGTCGATGATCGACAAGGTGCTGCCGATGCTGGTTCCGAGTCCATTCGCATTGCCGGTAGGTTTGGTGACGAGGTTCGGATAGGGATTGCTCAACGTGATCGGCGAGTTTCCAACGGCCTGCCCCGAAAGAGAATTGTTGAGGATATAGCCGGGAGCATAGGTGTTGGTGTTGCTGTAGTAAAGAGGTGCGTAGAAGACGCCATAGCCGCCCTTGACGACCGTGTTCTTGTCGACCTCGTAGGCGAAGCCAGCGCGAGGGTTGTACTTGCCGGCCATGTTGCCCGTGTTCGTGCCGTAGCCGGCCTGGCCGGCGAACTCGACACCACCCTTGGCCTGCACACCACTCCCGAGCGCGTTGTAGGTAATGTTCCGATCAAACCCAACCGAGATCTGATTATTCCGCTCGTGGATGCCGTGCTCAAACTCAAACCGAAAGCCCAGGTTGAGAGAGAGCTTGTTGGTGGCGCGCCAGTCGTCCTGAACGTAGACCGCCTGGTAAGCGGTGGTGTAGGCCAACTTAGTCGGGATGATTAGCGAACTGGTGTTAGGGATGCCCTCCAGAACGTCACCCGCGGAGTGACCCGAAAGAGAGTTGAAGCCGAAGGTCCCGGACGTATCGCTCAAGCTGGTAAAGGTCTCGCTGATGGCGCGGAAGTTATATCCAACCTTTGCGTTGTGCTTGCCAATAGTCTTCGCTAGCCCGACCACGAAATTGCGAGAGAAGAAGACAACCGGGCCGGAGTTCGAAGTGCCTTCGTTGGTCAAGGTGCTGTCGAAGGTCAGGCGAGGGAACGCCTTCTTCGACATGGCCGAAACGTACGAGGACGGGAAGCCCAGCATGGACTGGTCGAAACCCTTCGAGATGTCCTGGGTGTCGTTCGGGAAGCGATTGAAACCGAAACCCACGGTTGCCACGGTGGTAGGGGTAATTGTGATCGTATTGGCAATACCGATCGCATCGACCTTGCGGTAGAGGAGGTATGACCCGGAAGAGCCGGGAACATTGGTCAGAGGATTGCCGCCGGGCTCTTTGGAGCCGTAGTGGAGGTAGTAGAAGTCAGCAAGCCACTTTCCTTCGAAAAAACTGTGAGTCAGCTTGCCATTGAACTCGTCGGCGCGATCGCCAAGGGTGTCATAGCCGCCGAAGTTGGCTACACCCGGGCGTGTCTCGGCAATGTTCGCTTTTGGGAAGGAGTTGATCAGCGCCTGGCCGATCGGGTTGATGTTGGTGATCATGTTGCCCGCGTAATAAATCGGGATGGCCTTACCCGCCACGAGCACAGTCTTCGAAAGATCGATGATGCAGGTTGAATTGATTCCATTGCTTCCCACCGCGCATGTGCCAGCGGTCACTCCCGGTGTTCCGACCGATGTTACGGTTCCAATCTCCGAGAAGTTGCCGACGCGTTCCTTATCAGTCGGCACAATGAACAGGGTGCTGTTCACGTAGGGCGACCGTTGGCGGTAACCCTCTTCGGTAATTGCGAAGAACGTGTTGTGCGCTCCACCTAGGATCCTGGGAAGGGGTATCGGGCCGGAGAGGCTACCCACATAGGAATAAAACTCGGCAGCGCCACGCGGGCACGGATTGTAGGAAACACCCTGTACCGAGCAGGAGGTACGGTTGTTGAAGAAGGTGTTCGCACCCCAGTTGGTCTGGCGTGTCTCACCCTGTAGAACGCCGTGCAGCGCGCTCGAACCCGATTTGAGGGTGGTGTTAAAAAGGCCTCCGGAGGTCCTGCCGATCTCAGCGTCGTACGTATTTGCCTGGACCTTCACCTCTTCAACACCTTCGATCGAAGGGATAATCACAGCGCGATTGGAGAAGTCGGTGATCGGCACACCGTCGATAAGGTAGTTGTTAGAGCTCATGGGTGCGCCCGCGATCGAGATGGTCGAAGAACCCGACTGGTCCTGGAAACGCACAAAGCGCGGGTCCCCAACCGCGGTCACATTATTGTCAAGCTTGGAAAACAGGAAGGGATTGCGCCCGGGATTCGGCAGATTCTGAAGCTTTTGAGAGTCGATTAACTGTCCGTTGTAGGACGTGCCGTTATCGACAAGCCTTTCCGCTGCGTTGACCTCTATGACTTCTGTCGTCGCTCCGATCTGAAGTTTCAGGTCGAGCGGAATAGTGTTACCGGAATCAACGATAACGCCAGCATTCTCTGCCAGCTTGAACCCGGCCATCGACGCACTCACGTTGTATTTGCCCGGGTCCACAGCGCTGAACGCGTACTCGCCCGAACCGTTTGCAACTGTAGTTCGAACGATCTTCGTGGTCTCGGAAGTAAGTGCGACTGTGGCGTTGGGCAGGGTGGCGCCCACAGCGTCCGTAATAGTCCCGCGAACCGCACCGTAGTTACTTTGCCCCGTCGCTGTAGAAGCCAGCATCAGCACAAATAAGAAGAGCGCAACGGCAATATATCTTTTTGTAAGTGGCATCAAGGCGGCCTCCAAGGTGAAAGAAGATCTAAATGTACGGTGGTTCCATGAGGTATTCGTCGTCGAAGCTATTTGTCTGAGGGCACAGATTCACGCAAGCCTGGAGAGAGCATCTCCGGCGTCTTCGAGTTACATGGATAAAAACAGATACACGTTCGGCGGCGGCGGAATTGTTCCGTCGATGCCTGCGATCAGGAGATCTGCCAAAGGCCGGTGTTGAACCGGCCAAAATATTCGTATTGCTGAAATATTGCTAGTTCCAGGGTTTTGGAACTACGCTGCCCGTTCGATATGCTGCATCGCTGCCGACTGAATACGGTAATACTGATGAATGCTGCGGGGCGGTAACCCCTTTATCGCGTTTCATGCCGTACAGGCCGATTTGGGTTTTTGGTAATGACGCCAATCCTATCCACAAGTCCACCTAGTGTCAATAAATAAAATAAATTCGAGCGCGGACAAACAGCTCCATCAACGCACGCGTCCCCAGCCGCTGACATCGTAGACCAGCAGGGATGTGTAATCGGTCCGTTTGGCCTCCACATCAGCCATAAGCTGGTTCAGGATCTCCATGGTTCACCAACTCAGAATGGGGCGGCTGCACCTCAAGGGGGCGCCATCGCACCTGAAATTGTTCTGCTATTTGATAGTTTAAAAACGCGGTCGTCGTAGCAAGCACCGCCACCTACCATTCAGAGACAGTTACAGCAGCCAATCCCTCAAGCTAGAACCGCACCTGCTTGCCCTGCACCATTTGCTCGATCACCTCGTGCACATTTAGCAGTGACCAGGCCTCGGCATAGGTTGCGGGCTGCGTCTGTCCCGCCTGGTGGATGAGCACTGCGGGCCGCGGATCAAACACATCGTCTGACGCTTCCTCATCTTCCTCCGTCCATGCAGGCAGCGAACTCCATATATTCACGCGCCAGCCATGGTCGCCTTGCACAATGACACTCGTGTTGTTCCATCGCGGTGACGTTTGCAGAATGCCCAGAACACGGCCAAGCTCAGCATCGGCCAGCGCGAGATCATCGATATACGAACTCCCGCACGATCGTGTGAAGCTGGCCGTTCGGCGGCTCCAGATGCTGGGGCTATGCGGGATCGCCAGGTGCAGGAAGACGAAATCAGCTTGATCCGTCCGTAGCATCTCCAGGCTGTGCTCCTCGAGATCCATGTGAGTCTCATACCGCTGACGCACCTCGTAGCTGCATGACTCCTGGGCAGCGCTCTCGGGTCCTTTGATCTCGCTCGCCATCTGTTCAAGCGGCGACCAGATGTTCCTCAAGAGGCTGTGGCGCTGCGCCATCGGCCCATCGATCTTGTCGAGGTTCGTCCAATAGCAGTCGTCAATGGCTCCCCCATAGATTGTGCAGTAAGGGTTGTACCAACCTACGGCTCCGGTCCTCCATCCATTCCTCTGCGCATCGGCAAAGACAGTCTGCGGCCCGTCCAGCACGTGCCACCCGTGGGTACCGGTAAAGTGCACCTTCAACCCGTCGTCGAAGCCGAAACGAACCTCGTCGACAATGTGCCCGCTGAACAGAGAAGGGATGATCTTCACGGTCCTCGAGCCAATCGGCTCCGCTTTGCCGAACAACGTGCTCTGCGCGCGCAGTGCATCGAAATTTGGAAGTAGGAGCCCGTCTAAGCGGTGCTCAAAAAGCTCGCGGTACGAAAGCTCGTCAAACACAATCCACACAATCCGCGGGTGCTCGCGGGCGGGCTGGGGCGTATGTGCCCAGACAGCATCACGCCGCTGCGGACCGGGCTTCCAGGTCATAACCCAGAGCAGTTGCAGGATGCTGCCGAAGGCGAATACTGCAAAGAAAATACCAGCGGCGCCGCCGATCTGAATGAGCCTCCGGTAACCCGTGGGAGACTTCATGAACAGTAGAACAACGAGGGCGATCCACGACACCGCAAGAACCGGGAGCAGCCCCTCCGGTGTGCCGAACGGCAGCAGCGCCCGCATGCGGAAGACCACGTAGACGGGAACGATCGCCGCCAGCAGCACCAGAAAGCGGCCGTACAATCTCGTACGCTGCACCGACGCGATCACCACGAAAATGGCAAGGCCGAGCAGGATAATGTCCACTATCTGCGCGATACAGATGCCCACCAGAGAGAACGGCACATGCATCCGGACGTCCGCGCCGCCCCCCAGCAGGTCGCCATAATTCATGACAAGCACCATGGCCGCGAGTCCCATGCTTTGGCAGAGTTTCTTCAGCATCGCAACCTTTCCCTTACGCGCTTGCCGGCCGTTCAATCTTGCTGAGCAGGAACAGTGTTCGTCCATTATCGAGCATGTGCTCGCGCACAACCTTGAAGCGGCTTTCGCAGGCGGCGAGCAGGTCGTCTGTTCCAAGCGAACCGTACAGATCCGTGCGGCCGCGCATCAGGCTCTGGTACATCGGATCGTGAACAGGCACCCACTCCACGATCGTGTGCCGGCGAGTGAGCCTGTGACAGAGTTCAAGAATAGCCGGCAAAGGGATCTGCTCCATCAGCAGCAAATGATGGATGACGGCGAGCATGAGCATCAAATCTGACTGGCCCTCAAGCCGCGCCAACAGAGGGCTCGTCTCCCGATTTTCCCAACCGGCCGCGGGAGTGGGCTGCGCCAGATCCGCCTGGATTGTCTGGATCGCCAGATGCTCCGCAGTGCTCATACGAAAGATGCGCTCGGCGGAGGCGACATCCCGCTCAAGCGCAATCACCTGCGCCCCGCATTCAGCGGCGAGCTTACTGAACTCACCCGTGTTCGCTCCTACGTCGAGCACGCGTGCTGGGCGTAACTCCTCGAGCGCTTCGCGCACCCACGCACGTTTTCGCTCGCTATCGGCGGCGCTATAGTGCGTCAGGTTTCCTTTGTACTGGCTCCAATTGGAAGCTGCCGATCTAGGGAGAGCGCGCCGGGTTTGTCGTCGCAGATCCTCCAGGTTCCGCTTCAGCAGATGCAGAGCGAGGTCGGGTTCATGAAGGCGTGGCGTGGGGGTTAAGAACGTCTCCGCAGGCTTGCGCTTTTCCAGCCAGGCTGGCAGCGTGATCGGCCAAAACCCTCGCCGCGACAGCCGCTGCCGCCACCCGAGCGCCTCGTACAACTCGGCAGGCTCGTACCCGTCGCGTTTGAATAGGCTGAGCGCCAAAGGCCAGTTCAGTAGCTGGTTCATCAGCAGAGGAAGCAAAAAGGTCCGAACGTACTGCGCATACGCCATCCAGGCCGACGACTCCGGTGCACGCCGTTCAAACGACAGGACGTCAACCAGTACGGGACGCGGCCCCTCGAACAGGATATTGAGCGGGGTTGCATCCTTGAGAATCCAGCCCTGGTCCACGGCTTCATCGCACACGTTCAGGGTCAGGTCGCCCGCCGCTAACCACTGCGACGGCGACCACTCCCACGGATAGGTCGGAACCGCGATCTTTGGATGCACCAGGCGCAGCCCGCACGGGGAATCCTCCACCCTCGAGGTCACCATATAGCCTTGTGCCTCAAGCCGCTGACACAGCGGCGAGGCGAGGAACTCCAACACCCGAGCCTGCGCGGCAGGGTAGACGGTACGGACCACACGATCATGTTCTATTTGGACCCAACCGGCCGGGTCGCGGAAAGTTGGGCCGGGACCATCAGACATCAAGCCGCTCTGCGGACATCATTTTTCGCTGCGGCGGGCAGGCCGGTCGACCCGGAATCCTTCTTGCGAAACAGAGCAACGATCCGGCGGCGGAAGAAATACCCGGCGGCCGCCAGAGCCGATGCAAACGACTGCAGGGCGAACAGCCCCGAGCCCGGGTCGACATAAGCGAGAGCTCGACGTTCCGTGGCAATGAGAAGACAGAAGCAGGTGAAAAGCGAAAGCACAACAGAGACGAAGCGTTTCATATATCGCAATCCTCTTCGACAGCAAAAGGCAAAGGCTCAGCGAAGCCGCTGAGGCGCAGGCCAAACCGGGCTTCCCTAAAGGGCATGCCCGGCACGTGAAATTTCCCCGGAGGCCATCACCGTACAGCGACCACGGATCTTCCCAGCCTTAATGACGTGCCCCTGGCCTCATAAGATGCACTTCACAGAAAATTTGGGAGAAATGCGTGCGGCATCTGGATCCCAGAGAACGCCACTGGATTCCCAGCCCTTCTCCAAACCTCGACGTTGACCTCCACGGCCCAGTAAATTGGTCAAACCTCCTCACGGTTCTGGCTCGACGCTTTGACCCCCATGGCGACCTGGAGGCCCCGCCACCGGACCGAACCGAAGTCTCCCTCAAGCTCTGGGGCGAAACAGGTCAGGCCGGCGAGAGCCACGCCTCTTGGAGACTTCATTCGAGAAATCTCTACTAGAAGCTTGAACTTAGATTCCTCGAGTATCTCGTCCCTGACCAGACACCGCTGTACGGGTCTACCGGCGTGTCTCGATTCCCTTGCCTTCGATCACCGTATAACACGCATCAACGAGCGTGGGCGATGCTACCGACTCAACCCTTCCGCTTGGCCAGCGAATCTCGATCTTCTCGATCTTCGTCGCGGAGCCCAAACCAAAATGCGGCCTTTGATCCGAGCTCGAAGCGAAGCTTCCCCCCGCCAACACATCGGCGCGTTGCGTAAATCCTCCGGCAGTGACATAGACGCGCGCACCGACCGCATCGCGCGGACTTCCGGGCTTTCCAGGGCCACTGGGAGGCGCGCCGACGAGCTTGAACGCGATCCAGTGATTTTCATTCTTTACAACGTTGCGAAACAGCGATGGGGTACCGTCCATGTTGTTGATGACTACATCCATGTGGCCGTCATTGAACAAGTCGCCGAACGCCATGCCTCGTGAGGTCGCCACCTTTGCCAGTCCGGTTCCTTCAACCGCGGGAACGAGTTTGAACTTGCCCGCTTCACTGTGAAATAACAATGGTCGCTGCGCCCAGCTTGTGCCCCAATTCTGTTGGTCCACCCCCGGGTAGACATGGCCGTTCACCATAAACAAATCAAGCCAGCCATCATTGTCGTAGTCGAAGAATGCAGTTCCCCAACCCAGGAACGGTACTGTCGGTTCCGCGATTCCATCCCGATAGGACGTGTCGGTAAAGTTCCCCTCGCCGTCGTTGCGGTACAGCGGGTTGTAGTCGTCGGAAAAGGTGGTGTTGTAGATGTCGATGTTTCCCTTGTGCAGCAAATCGCCGGCCGCAATGCCCATCGAGGCCGTTTCGCGGCCACTCTCGTTCAACGCATAGCCGCTCGAAAAACTCGCATCCTCGAACGTGCCGTCACCCTTATTCAGATAGAGGTAATTGGGAGTCGAGTCATCGGCAACCAGCAAATCCGGCCGGCCATCTCCGTTCACATCCACGAACAGCGAAGCCAGCCCGTAATACCCCCCGGTGTCCGCGACTCCGGCACGAGCGCTCACATCGGTGAACGTGCCGTCGCCGTTGTTATGAAACAGATGATCGGGTTCGCCATGCAGCCCACGCGGACCGCACATAACCTTGACGCCCCGAAACTGGCAAAAACTGAACGATGTCGACGCAGCGCCCTGACTCGGTTGGTTGGCGAGATCGTAGTGAACGTAACCGGGGACGAACAGATCGAGGCGACCATCACCGTCGTAATCTCCCCACGTCGCTCCCGTCGACCAGTTGCCGAGCGTTACCCCCGCCTTCTCTGCAACGTCTGTAAACGTCCCATCATGGTTGTTGCGATACAGGCGGTTTTTGCCATAGTTCGAAACGTAAATGTCGGGCC
The DNA here is from genome assembly GCA_964658125.1 of uncultured Acetobacteraceae bacterium. Lineage (GTDB taxonomy): Bacteria > Acidobacteriota > Terriglobia > Terriglobales > Acidobacteriaceae > Granulicella. The sequence goes on from CAZZYB010000001.1 coordinate 27,202, forward strand.
AGCCATCGTTGTCGAAGTCTCCTACAACGGCGCCAAACCCCCAGCGATCGTTGGCGACTCCGGCTTTCGCCGTTACATCCGTAAAAGTTCCGTCGTGATTGTTATGAAACAGCGCGGCATGGGGCGAAGTTGCTTTCCCTGACACCGCTTCGACGGTCGAGCCGTTCACAAGATAGATGTCCAGCCATCCGTCATTGTCGTAGTCCAGCAGGGCGACTCCGGAACCTACCGTTTCCAAAATAAAGTTCTTCTCCGGCGTTCCCATGTGGTGCTTCCAGGTCGCCAGGCCGGCCGAGGCGGCAATATCCTTGAAGATCACAGGCCCTGACGCCACAAATCCTCCCGCAGTGATGGGGCGGTGCTGAGCGTCAAGCACGGCAGGATGCGCTCCTCCGGTATTCACTCCCCCCATCGATGCAGGCTGCGATCCCTCAGTCGGCTTCTGAGCTTGCTTTTCCAGGGGAACCGTATTCGGATTTTGCGCCGTGCAGAATCCCGTCGCTGCCAGAAAAAGGACGGCGGTCAACAGGGAGCGCGAGGAACGTTTTCTGATCGAAATCATCGTCTTCATCGGTAAGCCATCATCGTTCAGGTGGAGATACCGTGTAAAGCGCCGGTTGTGATAGAAGGGGATGCGGAAGTTCCGCACCGAAGCGGTCACATGAAAACGCGAGGTCTAACCCCATCAGAAATTTGAGTCCAAATCGTCGAACACCTTCAAAAGTCGGACGTACGCCGAGGGGCCGGACCTGTCTGCGAGCTGTTGTGGTGTGCCTAAGTGCAATGCTCGCGATTTTCGGCGCCTATGCCCAGCCGTCCAATCCGATGCTGCCCGGCGATCATCCTGATCCAACCATCATTCGTGTCGGAAATACGTACTGGACCACCAGCACCTCAGGCAACTGGGCGCCGCAATTTCCGCTATACCGCTCTGCGGACCTTCAGCATTGGACAGCGGCAGGAGTCGTCTTCCCGCAGACACCTGCGTGGGCAACCGGGGACTTCTGGGCGCCGGAGCTTGTCGCCGATGGAGGACGAGTTCTTCTCTTCTATGTCGCCCGCAAACGCGGTGGTTCGCTCTGTGTTGCCGTGGCGACGGCTCCAACGCCTCCGGGCCCCTACACCGACCACGGTCCCATCCAGTGCGAGCCGGACGGCTCCATCGATCCCTCTTTTGTGCGCGACGAAAACGGACAGCCGTTCCTCATCTGGAAGGAGGATGGCAACTCGATTGGAAAGCCCACACCCATCTGGGCGCAGCCACTTTCCGCCGATCTCCTCCATCTCACCGGCAGCAGGACGCAGTTACTTGTGAATGACCCCACAAGCTGGGAAGGCGGCGTGGTCGAAGGACCATTCATCTTCCGGCACCAGGGACAGTTCTTCCTGTTCTACGCCGGCAACGCATGCTGCGGTGTGAAGTGCAACTACGCCGAAGGTGTCGCGCGTGCCAGCCATCTCCTCGGCCCGTGGACAAAGGACCCCCGCAATCCCATCATCCCTCCCAACGGCGCCTGGAAATGCCCCGGGCACGGCACGGCTGTACACACTGCTGCCGGTGCTGACTACCTGCTCTATCACGCATACCCCTCGTCAGGAACGGTATATCTCGGCCGCGAGTCGGTGCTCGATCGCATCACCTGGACTGCCGACGGCTGGCCCGTGGTCAATTCAGGCCGCGGACCATCTGGGGGCAATGTAGCCGACAGCCCTGCACCTCCGCAGGTTGCGTTTCAGGACAACTTCGATCATCAGCAACTCGATCCGGAGTGGAAGTGGCCCATCGGGCATCCTCCTGCATTTAGCCTAGGTAAAGCTCAGCTGACGATCGAGCCCTCGAATGACGGACAACCGGTTTTCATCGGCCGCTCCTTGACGGCAAACAGTTACTCCGCCACTGTCGGTGTTGTCCACGATGCGAAGACCGACGGCGGGCTCGCCATCATTGGCGATAGAAGCAACCAGGTCATGCTGGCGGTTCGCGGCTCTGACCTTGAACTCTCCCGCAGGAACAATGGTCAGGATGAGGTCCTCTGGAAGTCTGCCCTCCCCAATCCTGAGCGGACCGTCTGGCTTCGTGTAAGTTCCAACCATGCACATGCAAGCTTCAGCTACAGTCTCGATCACACCCATTGGACCGATGCTGGCACCGCCTCCGATCTCGCCGGCCTGCCGCCGTGGGACCAGGGACTTCGCATTGGATTGGTCGCTAACTCATCGCCGGGTACGCATGTGAGCTTCGTCCATTTCGCACTCGACGACGTGAAGAATTAGCGCATCACCGCCCAGGCGAACCCTACAGAGTCATGGCGCGCTGCCCGGCGCGAGACTCGCCGCGTGTCCCAGCTCCGTAGCCCGAAGCAATTCCCGATCGCCCTCGTCTTTCTTCCCCAGGCGAACAAGCGTCAGCCCACGATAGTAGTGCGCAGGCGCATAGTCCGGAGCCGCTTTCACCGCTGCCGTGAGATAGCCCTCCGCCCGCGAATAATCCCTCGCCCGATACGCCAGAATGCCCATCCCCGTCAGCGCACCGCCGTGATTCGGATCACGATCCAGCGTCCTGCGAAACAGCGGCTGCGCTTGCGCGTCACGGTGCGCGTCGAGTTCAAGCTGCCCGATCTGGTAGTACGACTCCGTCTGCACGGGCTGCAACGTGATCGACCGCTGAAACTCGGCGCGGGCCTCGTCCGCGCGCTGCTCCATCGCCAGGATGTGCCCCAGACCAAAGTGCGCCGTAGCATCGTTGGGCCTGGCCGCCAGATAGGTCCGTATGTGCGACTCGGCCGCAGGCAGGTGCTGCTGCTCAATCTCAACGCGCGCCAGCATGTAGAGGATGTCGAGGTCGTCAGGCCGAAGCTTGTGAGCAAGCGCTAAAGCCTCCGAAGCCTCGCGCAATGCATGGACTTCAAGCGCCTCAGAGCCGAGTTCAAACAAAAGCTGCGGCTCGTCCAGCAGCTTGCTGCGCGCATGTTCGAGCACCTGCAGCGCCACCTCGGGATGACCCGCCTGGTGCGCCGAAAGGGCCAACTCCGTGGCCGCCGCAACCTCTCCTTTTCGTGCCGCTGCGTTCAAGGGTTCGACCCCGAGCACTGACTCAAAGCGATCCATGGCCTCTGGATCATGGTGATCCGCCAACAAAGCCGTCCCGACGCGAATATTTTCCGCAATCGACCCCGGCGCCGCCGCGGGCGTCCCACTCTGCGCGCCTGCCGTGGCGACGGTGAGAAGCGCTCCTACGGCGACCATCCTTGCGCAGTAGCGCTGCGACCCACGACCATGACGTAGCTCAAAACCGAACGAAGTCATGGCTGCTTTGGCGTTGGCGGCGCGTCCGGTGCAACCGCGGCTCCGGCCGCAGCCTGTTTGGCCGTCACTTCCTTCTGCTGCTGTGCGAGATCGAGCAGCCGCTTCAACTCCGCCAGCGCATGCTGCGAGTCGGTTTTGCGATTGAGCTTCTGATAAACCCGGCCAAGCTGATACCAAGCCCCTTGCTCAATAAAAGGCGAAGGATGATTCGCCAAAGAATCCTCCAGCCAATGGGCCGCCTCCGCATTCTGTCCAAGCTCTGCCAGCCCCAGCCCGAGGTAGAAGGACGTTGGCGCCGGGCTGGCATGCGCCGCCTGCGCCTTATGTAAGAGCGCCACGCCGTCCGCAGGTTGTCCGCGCTCAACGTCCATTCGCCCAAGGTTATAGAGCGCCAGCGCACTGTGCGGGTTCAGCTCCAATTCCTTCTGATAGGCCTGCCTGGCCGCATCGATTCGGCTGATCTTCTGATTCGCATCCGCCAGTGCATCGTACAGATCGGGGTTCGAAGCATCTTTCTTGATCGCCGCCTCGTACTCCGCAATCGCCTTCTCCGGCTGCCCTGCCACCTCAAAACTCTCCGCCATTCCGCGATGAACCAGCGCCGAATCGGGATCAAGCTGGCTCAACTCCCGGTACGCCGCCTCGGCCACCAGCATGTGCGCACGGGCACGGTAATACAGCGTTTGCGGGTCCTTCGGATTGAGTGCCGCCGCCTCATCCAGCGGTGCAGTCGCCTGCTCAGGATGCCCAGCGCCCAACTCCACGACGCCAAGCCATGTAAGCGCTTCAGTGTTCCCCGGCCTCAACGCAATCTCAGCCTTGAGCGCAGTTGCTGCGGACTCGGGCTGACCTACCTGATACTCCGCGATTCCCAAGAAAAGATGGGCTCCTGGCAACTTCGGGTTCAGCTCCGTCGCGCGACTCAGTGCCTGGATCGCATCATCGATCTCGCCGCGCCGGAGCTGTACTAGACCCAGGCCAAGATAAGCGTCAGAGAACGATGGCGCCGCCGCGGTGGCTTTCCTGAATTGCACTTCCGCTTCCTGAAGGTTGCCGCGCTGCATAGCATCTCGACCGGTGCGGATGGTCTGAATAACCGCAGCCTGCTCCGGACTCTGAGATTTGACGGCAGGTGCTTGCAGCGATAATGCCACCTGCGCGAGTGCCAATAGGATGAACCGAATCTTACGCATTTTGACTTCTTCCAGTTATACCTCGAAAAAATAAACAAAGAATCCCTCCCGCGCTTTCACAAATAACGGTGCCCATCAGACTGTCTGATGGGCATCGTTGATTCGTTGCGTTTGCGCAGATAGTCGGCGCTCTCTGGTTAGAAGTTGAACTTACCCGTCAGCTGGAGATTACGCGGACCATAGTCCGTGTAAGTGGGTATTCCGAAGCCGTTACCGGTAGAAACATTTGGATTCAGGTTGGGAAGACCAAAACGATGACGGTTGAAAATATCAATCGCTTCGGCCTTGAATTGAAACACGTACTTCTCGGTAATGTGGAAGTCCTTTAGAAGGCTTACATCTTCAGACTTGAATGCGGGTCCGGTAACGGCCTGTGTCACACGCGGAATGTTTCCGAGCGAAAAGGGTGCGAACGAGCACGAACCACCGCCGCAAGCCGGATCAAGGGTACGAGTTCGTCCGGGACCCTCTGCATTTTGGTCAATGAACGCAGCCCCGGCCAGCGGCACCCCAGGATCGCCCGCACCATTGGTGCCGGCAGGGCGGTAAGCCGGTTTGAACCATGACTGACCGTTGAACTGATTAGGACCATTCTTATTCGCTTTGAACGCAGCCGTGGTGTAATCGTGAGTTGGTCCCGCAGCCGGTCCCTCAGTAAAGCTGACACAGTTCTGGTAGTAGGGAATGCCGCTGGTACATCCGAATGAAATGTTTTGCCCAGTCTGGTAGCGCTGAATAGCTCCCACCTCCCAGCCGCCAACCAACAGATCAAGCGCGCGGTTATGGTTCATAAAGTGTCTGCCCCTGCCAAAGGGCAACTGGTATAGGTAGCTGATCACGAAGGTCTGGGGAATGTTCTGTACGCTGACCGCCTTTTCCAAGCGCAGATTTGTATTGTCCTGCCCCTGTTCGAGTTGGTTGCCGTTGACGTAACTAAACGGAATTGCTGAGTCCGCATCCGTCAGGGACTTGGACCATGTATAGGACGCCTGCAGATTGAAGCCCTGCCGGAAGCGGCGCTCGAGCGAAACCACCATGGCGTTATAACTCGAGTGTCCGAGATTTTCCAGGCAGCAGTCCCCTTGGATGAAGTCGTACTGAGGGAACGGCCGCAAAGCCTGCCCGAGGTTGCCGGCAAATGTAGAGTAGGGCGCCTTGACTCCGCAATTCGAACCACCCTGCGGGATATAGCATTGACCGGTGTTCAGACGGTCGCCGAGAGCAAAATATTGTTTGGAAATATTGTTGTAGTTCGTCAGATCGCCAGAGCGAAGGTTCTGAGCGACCTGTCCGATATAACCCATCTTGAATAGAAGGTCCTGAGCGATTTCATCCTGCAACTGGAGGCTCCAGTTGCTGGTCATCGAGGGCCTGCCATCGCTGGGAACAATCACTTCGCCGCCAACCGCGTTGAACTGTCCAACACCGCCTGTGAGCTGACCAGGATCGAGACTGGGCGCAAAGCTTACCGCAGAGCCGTCCGCGTTCTTGAAGCCTGTATCCAACTGGAAGGACTGCCCGAAGATGCCGCGGTCGGGATGCGCGCGGACCGGGCTACGGCTCTGCGTGTACCCCGCCGACATTGCCCCGCCGAAATCGTTGTACTGCAGTGGGCCATAGATGATAGCGCCGCCAGCACGAATCACGCCCTTGCCGTTGGTTCCCGGCAGAACGTATGCGAGGCCTACACGCGGTGCAATGTCCTTATACCAGGTGTCTGCCCACGCCGTGTTGCAATTGCAATTCGAAGCGAAGACCAGTGCCCCGGGCAGGCCACCGGCGGCCGGATCAGGGGCCGTAAGGCTTAGTTCTGAAGTTCGGTTCAATGCTTCGTGACGAGGCACGTCCACGTCGTAACGCAAACCCAGATTCACAGTCAGGTTCGGTGTGAACTTGATGTCATCCTGGACGAAACCGGCAAGATAATGCGAGTTCCAGCGCGGATGGTCGTTGAAGACAGTTTGGCTGGAATCGCCTACCGACCCCAGCAGGAAACTGGCGAAAGTACTGCCGTCATAAAGATATTGCGGACCAAAGTTTTGAACTGCAGTCTGATCCCGGTAAAAGGTCAGCGAATCGGTGTTGTAGTTGATCACCGAATATTGCTGGAACCGTACATCCACGCCAAATTTAAAGCTGTTTCTCCCCTTTTGCCAGCTTACGCTGTCGCTCACCCGGATGCCGTTGTCGATATTCTGGCCATTCTGCTGCTGTCCCAGCGATGAAACATTTTCCGGGCCAACAAAGTTCAGAATCGGGAAGAACGGCGCAAGGAGACCACCGATGTTCGCAGCATTTGCGTTTGGTGAGTTGAAACCTGCTCCGAGGTTGATGCTGTTGGTTCGGTTATATCCAAGGTTGAGGTGATTCAGCACCGTTGGCCCGAAGGTATAGTCCCATCCCACTCGGCTGTAATGCGTGGTGAAGTCCTGCACGTAGCCGCTGTTATTGAAAGGTGCGGGAAAATCAGGAGCGGCCGTCAGCTTGAAATTTTCGCGTGTAACGTAACTCGCGAAAATCTTGCTGTGAGTCCCTATGTTCTGGTCGATGCGAATTGTGTAGGACGTGTTCGTGATCGGCTGGTTACCCGTGCTCACATAATTGTTGTAGTTTGGAAAGGGAGCGTTAGACTGTCCGGTCTGATTCGGTAATGGAAGACCAGCCAGTAGCTTTTGCGCCGCAGGGCTCAATTGACTGGTCGGAATTACGTTGACTGTGGCAAACGGAGAGCGGCAATACTGACCGGGAGACGGCCCGGGACGATCAGTGCTCGGATCAAAAATTTCGTTGTAGAAAACCTGCTGGCCGGTGCATGGGTCAGTGTTGTAAGGCGCGAGGTTCGCCGGTATGGGAGCACCCAGAATATCTCTGAAGTCGCCGGTGCGCTCCGCCGCCGTAGGTACAGTCGATTGGATCGTAGCGCTTGTATGCAGCTGATACTTTTCCCACGCGAACAGGAAGAACGTCTTATCGCGCTCCAGCGCGTTCAGGAACTGCATGATCGGCCG
>CAZZYB010000001.1:34718-46222 GCA_964658125.1 uncultured Acetobacteraceae bacterium
AAGAGGAAGAAACTGCGATCTCTTCCGTTGTAGAGCTTCGGTATCCTGACCGGCCCGCTGAATACGCCACCGAAGTCGAATTTACTATCCTGCGGCTTTTTGTAGGCGCAGTTTATCTCGGAAACACCAACGCAATTCTGGGCGGCAAAGGCATCGTTGAACCACGTGTTTGCGTCCAGAGCCCTGTTCTTAAAGAGGAAGAATGCATTCCCATGAAACAGATTAGCGCCGCTCTTGGTGGCGAAACTCTCAATCCCGGCCGTGGTGCGCCCGAACTCAGCTTGTGGAGTGGACGTGGTGACCTTGAATTCCTGCAGCGCTTCGATAGTCGGCGATGTCTCATCGAAGGACGATCCGTTTTCACTGCGCTGGATGCTGGCGCCGTCTAACAGAACCTCCGCACCATAAGCCTGGCCGCCGCTAAGCCTTGAAAAGAAGACGCCGTTTCCTGTATTTCCCTGGGTGCCGCTTCCAGGCCCGGTCGTACCAGGCAACAGGAAGACAAAAGTTTCCGGTGACCGCATGCCTCCGATACCCGACGCCAGCGCCAGCGGCAAATCTTCGATTTGCTTGTTCGAAATCGTGCCGCTGATATCGGATGACTCCGTCTCCAGCCGCAGACCGCTGGCATCGACGTTCACCACGTCGGTTACCGCGCCAGCCTTGAGGGTCACGTTCAGCGCTGTCGTGCTATTGATCTGGATCTGGACACCCGTATTGGTAGCCGTCCCGAACCCCGGTGCAGTTACGGTCACGGTGTAGACGCCCAGGGGGATGTCGCTGAACCGGTAGCTTCCGCCCGAACCGGCCTTCGTTTCGTTCTTGCCGCCTGTCGCTTCGTTGGTTGCCGAAATCATAGCTCCCGGAATCGACGCGCCTGTCGCATCCAGCACATTGCCTGCCAGTTCGCCTCGCGACGACTGTGCGCTCGCAGCGCAGCTACAGAAACCCACCCACAGCAGCAGGCCAAGCGCAGCCCGCAGAACCTTCATAAACCTTTGCATCTGATGTCTCCTAAAAAACTGCAAACGTACCATTTTGAAACCTTCACGCCCGTTCCCGTGAAAGCGTTTACATTGCGTTGAAACGCAATCGTTCTTTGAACTTCGCAACAGAAACTATCGAATGTCGCCCATAAATGTCAACAGAATTTCGCGGCTTAGTGCGAAGCAGGCGTTTCATCGGTCAATAGCGACTCATCGCCGGGCTTGCGGATTCATGAGCCGGCGAGCAGCTTCGAACTCCGTCTGCGCCTCACGCTCGAATCCAAGATGGCGGTAAGCCTGGCCGAGCAGAAAATGCAGGTTCGATTGGGCGGGCTCCAGCCGCACCGCCGTCTCCAGGTGCGTGCGCGCCTCAGGAAAGTTCTCTTGCTGTAGATAGAACTGCCCTAATTGCTCCTGGATACGAGCGTCGCCGGGTGCGATCTCCGCCGCGCGGGTAAGCAGCCTTCCAGCTTCGGCGTTCTGACCACTGTGCAGCAGCAGGATCGCCAAATTGAGTAGCGGCTGCTCACTGACTTTTTCCGAAGCACCCGCATCCTGCCACGCAATCGCCTGTCGATACGCACTCATCGCTTCATCCGGCCGGTTCAGTCCCTCCAGCGCGAGTCCCAGATTGTTCTCCGCCTTGACGCTGGCCGGCGCCAGCACCAGTGTCTCCCGGAAGCACTTCTCAGCCTCCGCGTACTTCTGTTCGGAGTAGCGAAGCCGGCCGACGCTGTACCAGATCTCCGGGTCCCGCCGGTCCATCATCAGGGCGCGGTCCATCCATTTGTCCGCATCCACCAGGTCGTCCAGAAGCACGTACGCCTGACCCACATTCTTCAGGTCTTCGGCGGATGGCGTCTGCAAACTCGCCGCCCGCGTGTACTCTTCGAGCGATTCCCTCGCTCTTCCCTGCCGCAGAAGCGCATAAGCCAGCAAGTAGCGGCCCTGTCCCGAAACGGGATCCGTTGTCAGGTAGGACCGCAACATGACCTCGGCATCCTTGAATCGGCTGTCGGAGATAAGCCGGCCAGCCGCCGCAAGCGGCACCGGTGAGTTCGCAGGTCGGGCTGCGCGAAGGTCCGACATCGCTGTGCTCTGTGCCGAGAGAAACAGCGGCCAAACCAAAAACAGTGTCAGCAGGAGCCGATCAAACCTCGGCAAGATACTGCGCCGGCATTTCACCGCGTGCCAGCCTTCTTTACGCCCTGTTGATCGGGCTCGTCGATCTTAAGGACGCGATCTCCGGGGACATCCTTGAGGGTTTGCGTTATCCCGCTTGGCCACCGGATCTCGATCGAGAGCGCCGCAGAATCCGCCGCCAGGCCAAAGTGAGCTCTCTTGTCGTTCGACGACAGATAGCTTCCAGCAGTCGAGACCGTCCAGTACTGCGCGCCACGCGAGGTAACGACCTTGATCTCTGCACCGATCGCGTCCCGATTGCTCTTGTGTCCAACCAGCAAAAGCGTGAGCCAGTGGTTTTTCGTTTCCGTCTCGTTGCGCAACACGTAGGCGGGTCCACCGTTCGTAGCGACGACAGCATCCAGCCGGCCATCGTTGTCGAGATCCCCAACAGCCAACCCTCGTCCAACCCATCGCTGCGAAAAGATCGGTCCCGACTGCGCCGAAACGTCCACAAATTCGCCATGACCCATGTTGCGCGCCAGCAGCATAGGTTCTTTGTAATGCAACTGCGGATAGTTCAACTCGACTGTATCGAGGTCGTGGCCCTGCGCGATCAGCATATCCTTGAGGCCGTCATTATCGTAGTCAAGAAAACGGACCCCCCATCCCGAGTGCAGTAAGGTCATCGGTGCCAGGCCCGCAACGTAGGTGTCATAGGTAAACGAGCCGTCGCCATTGTTCCGGTAAAGGGCATACTTTTGGTTGGCGAGGTTCGTAATCACCAGATCCGGAAGGCCGTCATTGTCAAAATCCTGGAAATCAATCCCCATACCGGCGTAGGTGCGTCCGTCGCCGTCCACGGCAATCTCCGCCGCCAGTCCTGTTTCTTCGAACGTTCCGTCGCCCTTGTTGCGATACAGGAACTCCGGCATCGAATCGTTGGCAATCGCCACATCGACCTTCCCGTCGCGATCGAAGTCGGCGATGGCGATACCTAGTCCTTTCGCCGGAGTAGCGAGACCCATCTTGCTCGCAACTTCACTAAAGGTCCCATCGCCGTTGTTGTGATACACCAGCGGGGCGATGGCGGGGAAAATATCCGGATGGCAGTAGGCGCGATACCCCTCCCGGTGTTCGCCGCACCACACGTCGTTGAAATCCCACCGTACGTAGCGCAGAACGATCAGATCCAGAAGACCGTCGTTATCGAGGTCTACCCAGGCAGCGCTCGTCGACCAGGAACCCCCAGCCGTCTTGTCGCCGCCTGTTCCCGACCGTTCCGTCACATCGGTGAACGTCCCATTTCCGTTGTTGTGATACAGGTGATTCGCACCGTAGCCCGTGACATACAAATCTTCGTATCCGTCATTATCGTAGTCGCCGACTGCCACGCCCATGCCGTAGCCACACCCTTGAGACCAGCCTTCTCCGTCACGTCTTCGAACGTCCCGTCCTTGCGCTGATGATAGAGGCGGTTCCAATCCTTGGGTGAAAGCTTTTCAGGGACCTTTCCCTTCGGCATCGGATCGTCGAGCGGAGCACCGTTGACGAAGAAGAGGTCAAGCAAACCGTCGTTGTCGTAGTCGAAAGCTGCGACGCCCGAGCCCATGGTTTCAATGAGGTATTTGTGACTTGTATGCGAGGCCACTCCGACGAAGTTGATGCCGCGGGCCGCGGTCACGTCTGTAAATTTCCCGGGAACTAGTGGAGCCTTTGCGGCAGCGGCTGGCGTTGCCGCAGCTGCCTGCGCGTGCGAGTTGCGCGAAAGCACAATCAATGTCGCAACAACCGCCAAAGAAGCAACGACTCTGCGAATCCGAAGCGATGGCAGATACGCGCCGATCATCGGGCACTCACGACAAATAGAAGCCATTTCTTCAACGGTCAACTCCTTCAGTGGTGTTCAGAATGCACTATCCATGGATGAAGGTGCAACCGCTTACAGGCAGCGCATCCGTGAGTCAATGACCAACTCCGCACCAGGGCCTGGAGCGCAGCCTTCGACGATCTGAGACTTCCGGCGTTCGATTTGCTACCGTCGGGGCCTTGCTGTCGACCTACGAACGACCAACCGCGGTTGAATCACATGCTCTCGCGTCCGCACTGTCTTTCTGGCAACTTCGTCGCGCCGATCGAAAAGGCTTCGAAACGCCGTCGATGCAAGCTCCCTGCGAGGGACCTGCACCGTCGTGAGGGCGGGCTGGGTGTAACCGCTTAGCTCGATGTCGTCGAAGCCGATGACGGAGATATCTTCCGGTATCCTGAGGCCGCTCTCGTGGATCGCACCCATCGCGCCGATGGCGGTCAGATCATTCGAGGCCATCACTGCGGTGGGGCGCTTTCCGGACTTCAGAATTCGTAACATCGCTGCGTGTCCGCCTTCAACTCGATGATCGCCTTCCTCCATGAGGTGCGGCTCGCCTGCTAGAACGTGCTGTCGAAGCGCCTTCGTGAAGGCTTCCGACCGCACCCTCGCGGAGTTCAGCGACAAGGGTCCGCTGATGAATGCGATGTGTTGGTGATCGAATGAGAACAGGTGGTCGACTGCCTGGTTAACTCCCGCCGCGTAGTCGACCCGTACGGTACTCACCCCACGCAGACCCATGGGTGTATCCATGAACACCATCGGAATTTTGCGATGACTGAAGCTATGGATCAGACGGTCTTCCATCTCCGATGTCATGATGGCCACGCCGTCCACCTTGCGTTGCAGCATACGGATGACGCAGGATTCCATGCGCTTTGAATCGTAATCGGTGTTCGCAATCAGGACATCCTGGCCATGCTCGACGGCGATATCTTCAAACGCTTTCACCAGCTCGGGAAAATAGGGATTTGTAATATCCGAGATGATGAGCCCGTACAGCCCGCTGCGTCCCGACCCCATCGTGCGGGCGCTGATATCGGGATAGAAGTTCAGAGCCTCGATGGCCTCTCGAACGCGCTCGGTGCTTTCAGGACTGACCTTCGCCGTGCCGTTGATGACTCGCGACACCGTCGCCGTGGAGACTCGCGCTCGTGCAGCGACCGCCCGGATGTTCATACCCCTATCATCTCGAAATCCCGCCGTTTGGCAAGGCAAACGTTTGCAGATTCAGGGCGTTATTCTTCAGCTAATCCCACCGCAGGCCAGCCATCCTTCCAAACAATGCTCGAGATCTGCAAAGAGGGTCTCCCAGTCGTAGCGTCATAGGCGTGGAAGACGATCAGGTCGCTTCCATCGGATTGGTGGAGGACCGATTCACCCCCGGGTCCGAGCCACCGCTTGTTCGGGCCGATCAGCAAACTGCCTCCGCCCTGGGTCATCAAAACGCCTGCCTGATCCGTATACGGCCCAGTCACGCTTCGAGAGCGGCCGACCATCGTATGGTAGGTGCTGCGGGTGCCGCGACAGCATAGATCGAACGACACGAAGAGATAGTAATACCCCCCGTGCGGAACAATAAATGGCGCCTCGATGGCCTGCCAGTCCGGCGGCAGCGTTGGATGTTCAGGATCGAACTTCTGTGGCGCCGGGTGCTCAGGCTTCACGCGGCTTGCGAGTGAGTAGAGCTTTGTGTCCGTCTTTGAGAGCATTCCCGTAGACGCATCCAGGGCGCGCATTTTGATGCCACCCCAAAAGCTGCCGAACGATAGCCACGCATGGTGCTTTGCGTCTTCAACGTAGTTCGGGTCGATGGCATTGAAGTCGTCCGACGCTTTGGACTCCAGTACAAGGCCCTTATCTACCCACTCATAGTTCGGACTCTTACGGTCAAGCGTCTTGTTCGTCGCGAGGCCAATTCCAGAAGTGTTCACTCCGAAAAGCGAATAGGCGTAGTACAGGCGATACTCACCGTGTTCGAACGAGATGTCCGGCGCCCAGAGTTCCTTGGTGCCAGGGCTGCGCTTCTGAACCCACAGCGGAATCTCGTCGAACACGTGCCCGCACATTCGCCAATGCACCAGATCTTCGGAGCATCGCAGTGGAAACTGTCCACCCTCCGTCGCTTTGCCGGTCGCGAACACATAGTAAGTTGCACCATCCCTCGCGATCGAGGGATCATGCGTCATCGCGTAATCCCCTTCCAGGTGGTACACCTTCGGAGTTTGACCGAAGCCGGTCCCGGCGGCGAGCAACATCCCTGCACAAACTATCAATCCGCTAAACGCTCGTGGCATATACATTTTCTCCAACAAACTAATTCTTCGGAGTCGCAGACTCCGGGCGCGGCACGCCCTTCTTCCGCTTCGCGTCGAGATACGCAACCAGCCGGTTGATCTCATCGTTCGTCAACGAATCATTGAAGGCCGGCATGGTCTTGCCTCCGTTGCGAATTTGCAAAGCGATGTCCGGCTTATGCAGCCAGCGCCCCACACCACTGAGGTTCGGCCCTCGCTCTGTGCCTGCGCCGTCCACTCCATGACAATGCTCGCAGCCCCGTTCATGGAACAATACAGCACCCGCCGCCCGGTCATCTTTCGAAGACGCATTGGCGAGAGGCGAGAAAGTGCCACACGAGAGCAGGACCAGCCCGAAGGCCGCACCTGCTATCCACATCTTTCGGCCGGCATTCCTGCTGCAAGTCTTCATCGAGACCCGTGTCCATCTGCGTGACCCAAACCACTCGTCGAATCCAGCTCATGCGCATGCCAGGGAACGCTTTCATTCGCGAGTTCCGTGTGCCCTCGCAGGAATTCGAGAGCATACGTGCTGGCTGCCGGATCGTCTCGTTGATCGGCAAACCGCGCCGCTTCTTCCGCTGCGCGGGCCTTGTTTCCGAGGCGGCGGTAGAGGATCGATAAGTTGTAGTGCGCCGCTAAATCGTCGGGATCGATAGCCTGTAGAGCTTCGTACTCCGTCAGCGCTTGAGGATATTTGTGTTGCTGGTAGAGCGTGAACCCCAGCTCGCGGTGCGCGTCACGCGAGAGCGGGAAGCCTTTCAACACCACACCAAGATCGCTCACGGCAAGATCGAGACCGCCTTCATTTCGCTCAACCAGCGCACGATAGTACAGCGCTCGCGCGTTGTTCGGAGACAAGCGCAGGGCCTCCGACAGGTGTGGCCGCGCGTCTGAATAGCGCTCCCATTGAATCTCAACGATCGCCATATTCGTATAGGCGTCGGCATAGTCAGGCCGCAGCTTTGACACGTGACGAAACGCATCCAGTGAGGCTGCATATTGCTGAGCGTCGAGCAGCGCGATGCCGTAGTTGTTCCACCGCATCCACTCCTTATTCTCAGTTTCAGCTGGAGGCACGGGCGCGTTCTCGCCAACGTTGATCGTGCGGCTCGACGACACCATATCCACGATCGGCTCTTCGTAGTGTTTGCCCATTCCGAAGTCCATGAAATGCTGGTCGAAGCGCCTGTACTTCACCGTCGCGGTGAGGGTAACCGCTCCCGCCGGCATGTGAAAGCTGTACCGCACCACTTGTGAACGGCCTGATTGGATGGTGTTGTTGTAAGCGACCACGCGGTTGTTCCAAACCTGGTGCAAATCGTTCAACGTGCCCTTTACGTTGATCAGGCGATTGGTGAAACTGTGTGCGCGGTCGTCAAGATCGCCGCTTGGCTTGAGGAATCCGCTCTCACTCAACACTTTGCCCGTGGAGTCCTTCACCGTGAAATTCACCCAGGACTCGTACATGTCCCGCTGTTCAGGCACGTGGCTGTGAGCGATGCCTTTGTTCTGGATCACCACATCCGCCGTGAGGAGCTCGCCTGCCGCGACGCGGAACGGAACCAGCCCCAGCGGCGCCGAAATCTTCTCCACCTTCGAACTGTCTTCAGCCGCGCCGTGCTCGATTGCAAACAGATCAACATTGAAGACGCTGTTTTGCAGGAACTTCACAATGCGTGCCGACTGCTCATCGAAGCCATAGACTTTCGGAATAATCGTGTTTGCACCCAGCCAGCGGTGAGACGCAAGCTGTCCCTTCTTCGCGCCAGAGTCGGGCATCTGCAATGCTTCCCGCTGCATGTGGCACGTCTGGCACGTCGACACCGAATCCTTTACATAGAACGGCAACGGAGACTGCTTCGCAAAAGACGATGCCTGCCATTCGTCGTAGAGCGAGATCGCTCGCTGCCATTTGTAGTCATTTAGGGTCCGCGGCAGCGCAGCCTTGTGGCACGTCGAACAAAATTCGGACGTCCGGTAAAAATCCTTCATGACCGCCTTGCTGTGGCGATCCAGGTGCGCCAGTATTTCGCCATCGCTCACCGTCCGGGTGATCGGCTTGCCTTCCTCGTCGACCAGAACGGCAGGCGTTCCCATGACGTAACTGCCCGTCCCGCGTGTGTCCACTTTTTGAATGGCGTGACAGACGCTGCACGTGACGCCGTCCTGATCGTAGGGCCGCTTGGCCGGCGCGCCTTGAGTCAGAACGCCCGCAAACAGCGCAATCGGATCGTGGCAGCCCTCGCAGTGACGCGTAAACTCAACGCCCTTTTCCACCTTCAACAGATCGACGTTGCGCAGATACCAGATCGGCCGATTGGAATTCGAGTGCGCCGACTGCCTCCACTCCGTATGCGCTTCCTGGTGGCAATGCCCGCAGTACTTCGCGGTTGGGAAATTCTTCGGATCGATGAACTCGCCCGTATCGGTGGTCGCATTCGAAGGCAGGAAATGTGAGCTGGAACCGAAGTGATCGTTGTATCCGGCCTGAATCTTCTCGTTGTACGCCTTGCGCGCCGCCTCTGCGCTATCAGCCTCGCTGCTCGCATGAACTCCGCGGAGCAGCGACGCCGCGCCGGCCACAGCCAGAACGACCGACAACATCAGCAGCGGCCATCGCAAGGTTGTGCGGAATTTCATTTTCGGAAGACCCATCTTCTTACCCATGACGCAGCGATCGTCCACATCGCCATTCAAGCCGCAACGCGTAGGACAGAAGCATTGTAATCAATTAGCGAAGCCGCTTACCAGTCGCCCTAATCCTGCAACCTGCCATGCCCAATTTTTGTACCAGCGAGATCGCCATTTACCGCACCGATCTCCGGGTTTCCAGGCTCTTCATCACCCTGGCTCCCGGCGCCGGTAGCCAGTAACCCCCCGAGGGCTATTCCCACCCGCGACAGCCATCGGCAACCTAACAGACTGTTGAGCTTGCGGAGCGAGCGGATGCAGAATCGCGGAGTCATCGTGCTCCGGCAAAGTCGAATTTGCTACGATGCCATCAATAGATCAATATGGCGGCGAGGCGAGACAGCACAATCCCGGCAGCTTTGAACGAGCAGCAATCCCTGCCTGTCGTTTGCATCGTCACCACCGCAGAAGATTTCCTGAGCGAGATTATTCCCGAGCTAACCCCTTGGTTTCAGCTCCTCCTGCGCGACAACTACGACAACCTTGCCCGTTGGACTCGGGAGGCGAACGCCGCCGCGGTTCTGCTCGACATCGACACCGAGGAAACCCCAACAGGGGAAGTGCACGGAGGCCTCGCTGTCCTCAAGGAACTGCGCAGGTTGAATGAGCATTTCGTCATCATTTCACTCAGCCGTTCGCGAAAGCGTTCGGTTGAGCGGCAATCGATCGAAGCCGGTGCAGACCTTCACTTTCGTGACCCTGTCGACATCGCCGAGCTGCGCCTCGCCCTCGCCGTGGCCTTGCGCAAACGCGACGACGACCTCAAGCAGGACCGAGCCCGTCGCCAGGTCTTCGAAAGCAGCCGCTTCGAGGACTTTGTCGGAGCCAGCGAACCGATGCGGTTGGTGTACCACGCCATCCAGCAGGTGGCCTCCAGCAGCGTGAACGTCTTGATCCGCGGCGAGAGCGGAACGGGCAAAGAGCTCGTCGCTCGCGCCATCGTCGCTCTCAGCCGCCGCGCCGACAAGCCCTATATCCGTCTCAACTGCGCCGCGCTGCCGGAAAACCTCATCGAATCGGAGTTGTTCGGAAGTGAGCGCGGCGCTTTCACCGGCGCAACCGAATCGCGACCCGGACAGATCGAACTCGCCGACGGAGGCACGCTGTTCCTGGATGAGATAGCCACCCTCACCTTATCGCTGCAAACCAAACTGCTGCGCGTTCTTGAGGATCACCAGGTGCAGCGCCTGGGCGGGCGGAGCCACCGCAAAATCGATTTCCGCCTCATCTGCGCCACCAACGAGCCGCTCGAAGAAATGATCCGCTCTGGCCGTTTCCGCGAGGACCTTTACTACCGCATTCATGTCATTCCCATCCATCTGCCTCCGTTGCGCGAGCGCCTCGGCGATATCCCGCTGCTTTGCGATTATTTTCTGCAGATGCACTGCACCGCCAACGGCGTTCCTATAAAAAGACTGACCGACGACGCCTTGTCGGCATTGGAAGAACACACATGGCCGGGGAACGTCCGCGAACTTGAGAACCTCGTCCAACGGTTCGTGATCACGGTCCGCGGAGATGAGATCAGCCCGGCCCATCTCCCGCTTCACATTGTCGCAAACACCCTCGCCGTCAATGAAGCAGCCCTCGTGCCGGAGACCGGTACTGACTTCGACGCGGAAGTAACTCAGCTGGAGATTGCCCTTCTGTCGAGCGCGTTGACGCGATCCAAAGGCAACAAGGCAGAGGCCGCCCGGCTTCTGCGCCTGGATGGACAGCGAATCAAATATCTGTGCCGCAAGTACGAACTGTAGTGCCGCACAGGTGAAAAATTTACTACGGTAAGTCAAATTTTCACCCATTTCCTTGCGACTGATCATCAGCCAGGATTTTGGCTCCCGCTGCAAATCGCTAATAACAAGACCTTTATAGAAATGTGCCGAAGCCACAAAGTTTGGCACGCTGCTTGCACTAATCAATGCGTAACTGGAAAGTAAATCATTCAAAGCGAGGCAACATAAATGGCCATCCAGAAGAAGTCTCTGATCAACTCCCCCGCCGCCCAGAAGTCGACGAAGTCCCTCAAGGCAAACCCAGTCGATACTCCGATCCTTGCCAACAAGGCTCTCGCGACCAAGGCTTCAATGGCCAAGGCTTCTCTCGCGAAAACCTCCCTCGCCAAGGCCTCTTTGGCAAAGACGTCGCTGGCGAAGGCCTCATTGGCCAAGGCCTCTCTTGCCAGGACTTCCCTCGCTAAGGCGTCACTGGCCAAGGCTTCTCTGGCGAAAGCATCGCTGGCGAAGGCCTCGCTCGCCAAAACGGCTTTCTAAAATTAGACTTTTCTCGCGCTCAGTTTTGGCGAGACGGGGGACTCTTCCACCGTGAGGAGTCCCTCGTTTTCTTTTCATTTCTGCAGCGTCAGCGCACGCGACGCTACCAGATGTGTGCTCGTATCAGATTCATCGTGACGGATACGCAGCGACTGAAGACGCTGCGTCGCTCGCCGAAGATCTTGGCACGGCCTGCTGTTCCAAGCCCAAGCCCTGCTGCGGTCGGCACCGACAGCCTCACTGTATAAAAAGTCGGCATTTCGATCCC
>CAZZYB010000001.1:46232-52952 GCA_964658125.1 uncultured Acetobacteraceae bacterium
TAATCCTGATGGGCGATTAGCCCCGCAGGTAGTGGCGCTGTTGCGCCATCGATTCGCCCCAGTCGCCCGCGGATGACTGAGAATCTGCCCGGCGGAGCCAACGCAACCTCCGCTCCAGGGTGTACACGCCGCAAGGCCCCCGCCGGAACAAACAGCCGGATGGTTTGTTCGCCAACCCCGGACTTCAAGCTTCCCAGCATTAATAGCTTTTCTCCGGACCCAACCCGCTGATTCAGCAGCGAACCAGGGTCCGGTGTCAAAATGCTGCCCCCCGTCGGAGCCGTCAACACAAGCGATGATTGCGCTTCCCTGGCCAGCATCGTCGATCGTCTCGCTGCGTCTTGTCCGGCAGAATTGGCACCGATCGAGCGGCCTTCAATCTCCGCTTCAAATGCCTGAAACCCTGCAGCCTCGGTGGCCGCCTTCGCCCCTGACGTAAGCGCCGCCGCCTCGTCGCTGGAGATTCGCAGCAGGGCCTGGCCAGCGCTGACGTCCTGCCCTTCGTGAACGAAAACAGCCTCCACCCGGCCGCTCACACGGGCATGGACAACCGCAGATTCGGGTGCCTCCACCAGGAAGTACGCATCCTCTCGATCCCGCAGAATGGGCGCGAACAACAGCACAACGAAAACAGCAAAAATGCCCACGTACATGGGGCGGACCCACGGCTTGAATTGCACCACGCGGTTCCAGACCTGCGTCATCACGCCCCCGAGTGCTCTTATCCGACTGCGAAAGAGCGCGAACGCCAGCCACCCTGCCGGCAGTAGAGCGAATTCAGCTAAGACTTTCGACGTCAGGTTGTAGCTGAATCGAACCACCGCAAAAAGCAGTAGATAGCTGTAAGCTCCCGACACCAGAGCATAAAACACAAACAAAGGGGCACGTCGCCGCGGAATCGCCGGAACATCGATCGGTAAGCGTAGAACACGGTTCTGGAACCACGACGATACGAACGCCGTCGAGCGCTCTTTCAGATCCGGAACGCCGATGATCTCCGTCAGAAAGTAGTAGCCGTCGAGTTTGAGCAACGGGTTCAGGTTCATAAGAATGACCGCGAGACCCGTGATGAGAATGATCTTGTAGGTCAGGTTATGCAGAAAAGTACCGGGCTCCGTATTCGTCCAGACGATCATCGCAAAGCCGCAGATGATCATCTCAACCCAGATGCCTGCAATGATCGTCCAAAGTCGCTGAACTTTGGTGGCAGATACCCAGGTCTCGGTAACGTCCACAAAGAAGCACGGTGTCAGGTACAGAAACATCAGACCCATGCTATGGACCTCGCCGCCATAGTGTTTACAAGTCAGCCCGTGCGCCGATTCGTGAATGAAGCCAAGCCCGAACAACAGCAGCCAGAACTCCACGAAGTCGAGAAAAGATTTGTGGGTGAACGTGAAGTAAAGCGGGATATCCGGTCCCAGCATATTCCACTTCGCGATAAAGACTCCGCCCTCGAAGCCGAACAGAATCAGCACCGCCAGCAGGCTCCAGACGTTGAAGATATAGCGCCCCGTCCAGCGGTCCAGCCATGTCAGATAAACGTCCGGGTCCCACGCCGAAAAGCTGATGTGTGCAAGGTTGATCTTCGCTTTCCGGTTGGCCCGGCGGCCCCGTTGCGCCTGCAGCCGCGCACTCATCGCGATGTTCTTTTCCTGGGGCGTCTTGTACCAGAAATCGAGCTCATCAAGCCCCGCCGCGAAGTCCTTGATATCCTGCGTCGCGAACGAGCCGCCGGTCTCCGCGTTGATGAGATCGGCAATCTCTTCGTAGCTTCGTACGCCGTCGAACAACTGCACCAGTTGCCACTGAACCGGTTGGAACCGAAAGAAGTTCCCCTTACCGCGCTGCAGAATGCCAAAAATCGGCTCTCCGTCGAGAACGTCTTCGCGGACGATCAGATCGGGATCGAGCTGCGGTGGCCGCGTGCGAGCCAGCCTCGACTTCGGAATCTCCGGCAGCGCTGCATCGAGAGCTTCGCTCAGATTCATCGCATTGGCCGCTCAAAACGCTGCGCAGTCGCGGCTACCTGCATCGTCATACCCGGCTTCAGCAACGGCGAAGGATGGATCAATATCCCGATCACCTGCAGACTCGCGCTGGCTGGGTCGACCACCGGACTCACGCGAAGAATCCGAGCCGCCTGGTGCAACTGCGGATAGTTTGGCGTAGTCAAGTCAAGCTCCGCTCCCGTCGAATAAACCGCCATCGCAGACTCGGGAACAGTGAACAGAACTCGCAGCGACCCCGTCGCCGTAATCCACAGCAGCACGTCGCCTTTCTTCACCTCCTGCGCCACGCGCAGCGAGCTTCGCCCCACCACCCCATCGAACGGCGCCACAATTCTGGACTCCTCCAGCGCCAGGTTCGCAGACACCAGATCAGCTTCTGCCGCCGCCCGGTCCGCCTTGTAGCGAGCCACTGCGGCCATCGTTTCATCCAGCTTGTACTTCACATGCTCCCAATCCTCTTCGCTGCGAATCTTTTCCTTCCGCATAATGTCCGCCCGGCGCAAGTCAGCTTCTTCCAGCTTCTGCTCTGCTTGCCACTCCGCGACCTGCGCTTCCAGCGAAGCGAGTTTAGCTTTCTGCGAATCGCAGGCAGCGCGCAGCGCCCGGTCATCGAGGACAGCCAGCACCTGCCCGCGTCGCACACGATCTCCGATCTGCACCGCAACCCGGACGATACGGCCATCGCGTTCTGCGGCGACATCGGCTTGCTGCTCGGCCACCAAAGGGCCCGTCGTTGTAAAACCCCGACTCTCGGGGCTCTCCACAATCGGCGCTGCCGACTTCGGCGACACACTCGCCACAGGCACCGCATTGCCAGCCGGTTCGACCGGCACACCGCCCTGCGCCGCCCCGTGGTCGTTGCATCCGCACACAGACATGGCCCCCGCAACAGACAGAACTGCGATTGCGGCACATCGGAAGAAGGAACCCGTTACCCACAGACGACTCATGCGTTTACCACCCGATCCAGTTCCAGAGGGTTTGCCAAAGCCACATCGCCGGCCCTCGCAACAGGACATATCCTGCTGGCCGGTAGCCTACAAAAATCTTCGCTTTCCCAGTCATTCCGGCGCGCAGAGTCGCATCCAGGTTCGGCAACGGAACCCGCGCCGCGAACATCCGCTCGGTCTCGGTGACTTGAGCCTCAGGGCTCAACACGTCGACCGTGCCGTGCCAGAGCCGCTGCGGATAGCTGTCCAGCTTCACGCTCACGGTCTCTCCCGCGTGCACCAGGGCAACATCGCTCTGGTCCACGGCCACATTGACCACCGCAGACGACAGATCCAAGACCTGCGCAAAATTATCTCCGGCATTCAGGTGTTGCCCAGCCAGGTTCTGCAACTGTGGCGTAGCCACAATGCCCGCGATCGGCGATCGCAGTTGAGCACTCTCTACCCGGCTGCGCGCTCGTGCCGCTTCCGAACGCAGAAATTCCGCCTGCGCGCGATTCGCTCCCGCCTCCACCGATCCGCTGGCCAGACTCGCGCCCATCGCCATCTCGGCCGCCCGGTACTTCGCGTCCGCTGACGCAACCTCGCTGCGCCACTGCCAGTCATTCATCGCGCCCAGCAACTCTCCCGCGGCGACACGCTGTCCCTCCCTCGCGAAAACCTCCGCAACGTTGCCATCCACCGGCGCCGCAATCGTGACGAGATGCTGAGGTGCGATCACCGCCACTCCTGAGACGCGCATCGGCAACGGGCAAAGCACCAGGAAAGCAAGCGCCGCCGTAGCTATCGCAGCATAAGTCAGTTTGCGGCTTCGACTGCTCCGCAACAACGCCTGCTTCCTCTGCAACAAAGGCTCCAGCAGGCTGATCAACGGAACTTCGCGATACAGCAGCGCGTTGCGCACTGCGACGGTCGCCTGCCCGCCCAGGATCTTGATCATCTCCACATGCGGCTGGTCCAGGAAGTCGGGATCATTGCCTTCATAGAGCAGCAGCCCGACCCTGCCTTGATCGTCGACCAGCGGCACCGAGTACAGCCCGGCTAAACCAGTCCTTTCAAAGTGGTTCGCTACTTCCTCAGGAAGGCCCGCATCCTCCACCGCATCGCCTGTGCGGCGAAGATGAAGTGGAGCCGCTTGCGGCGACAGCCATCGCATCAGCTCCAGCAGCCGATCCACCTGCGCATCTCCCATCGGGATGTTGGCCATCCCGGACACCGCCTTCAATTGCAGCGTTCCTCGATGGTCCAACGCAATCGAGCAGCGTTCGTAAGGCAGAACATTCTGCGGCGCGTTCACGATGATCTGCAGCAACCGGTCCAACCGCAGCGTCGAGGTAATCTCCCCGCTGACCTGTACGAGCGCCTGCAGGATCTCCAGCCTTCGTTCGGCGTTCATCAGGCTGGCGTTCTTGAGCGCATTGCTCACCGTCTCTGCCATCGCCGAGAGAAAGAAAAGGTCATCGTCATCAAAAGGCGATCCGTCGCTCCGGTTCACCGCCTCCAGAACGCCGATTTCAGCTTCGTCCTGCAGCAACGGAACAAGCAGCACCGTCGTAATAGGCGGCGACACAGGCTCATCGCCAAGCACCGCATTACGCCTCACCAACCGCTCGTCCTCAGCGTCGTCCATCAGCAGAGGATCGCCCTCCTCTGCCATATCGCCAACGTATCCCTCGCCCGCAGCCTGCGTCATCCCAATCTCAACCGTCGCGTCCACTCCGCTGGACGCCATCAGGCGAAGAACATCGCCTTCAAACATCCACAGATGCATCGCCTGGCATAGCAGCATGGCGGCCGTCTTCTGCGGCGCCATCTCGATCACGCCGTCCAGCTCCAGCGTTGCGTTCAACGACTTCTCGAGATCGTAGAGCTGGGTCATGCGATGGACAGACTCAAGCAGATTCTGCCGTTGTCCCTGTTGCTCTTCAGCTCCCAGAAGCGCCGGCGCGGCAAGCCGGGCAAGGGCCTGAAGCGCTTCAAGCTCAGCCTCGCCGATCGTCTCAGAGAAGGCCACCACTTCCAGCGCGCCCACCAGTTCGCCAGCGTTCCGCACTGCAACATACCCCAGCGCAACAACCGTACGGTGGACATTCAGGTGGGCCAGGCTTTCGCGCGGCACATCCGACCCCGAGTACAGGACGAATCCATCTTCGGACAAGACTTCGACCAGCCGATCGTCTCCCGAAAACACAGAACCCGAAAGCATCACGGGCCCCGCCAATCCTATAGCTGAAAAAGCTGGAATCCCCTCCGTCAACAAAACCCGATGCACGACACAGGCGCTATCGCCCGCAACCTCAACGACTGCCGCGGCAATCAGCGCCGCGCGAGTCGAAGAATCGGCCGCGGATAACAGGGCCTCAGCGAGGTCAAGGATGTAATCTGTCGGGAGTGCCATCTTGAGCCATCAAGATATCATCAATAATTTCCGCACTCGCGGTTATGCTGACAGAAGTTGCAAGTTGCTACAGCGGGAGATGTAACCCCGCCGGCATCAGAATCTCTTCCTGGGAGACTACGTGGATCTCGATATAAAGCAAACCGGCCTCATATGCAGTCTCAAGGTCAAAGGCCGCTTCAAATCCGACTCCGTACCGGAGTTCGACGCCGTAGTCACCTCGGCCATCGCGAACGGGCAGATCTACGTCATCATCGACCTCGAAGACGTCCCCATGATTGATTCGTCCGCCATCGGCGCTGTCGTCAATTCTCTACGCCTCACAAAACAAGCCGGCGGAGACACAAAGCTCGTAAATCCGTCCACATTCGTCCACAAGACCTTCAAGATGGTCGGCATTCTGAGTCTCTTCGGGGTCTACGCGACAGAGCCCGAAGCCGCCGCAGCCTGCGCTACAAATTGAAGCCACCCGCCCTCTCAACACCACAACGCCCCTGGGGTCGGAACGAGCCTTCTTCCCACACTCCACGTGGCAGACCGGTCCACCCCGAACCCGACAGAAGCCGCCACTCCCGCGGCTTCTGCGGCGCTCATGCACAAATCAGGACTCCGGAGGATCATTCCCAAGCGGCTGCTTACTCGCTAGCTCAGACGGCTGAATCGTAGCCGGAACCAAAGCAGCAATCTGCTCAACCACATTCTTCCGCTTGAACAGGCTCGACTTCAACAGCACAGCGGCATCCGCCGCATCGATCAGCTGCTCCGACTGCTTCGGCGAAAAATAATACACTTCACGCGAGTGCGAGCCTTCCACCAGATACGGCCCTGTCCCGCAAAAAACGATAGGTGTCCGCGGCGCCAGGAAAACCGGGTTGTCGTTCGTCGACGCACCGGATACAGCTCCTCCGCCCTTACTCGATTCGGGTTTATCCCGACAGCAGCTCATTCTCGTCTCCGTTTATCAAAGCGATGCAATGCGGTTGGAGGATCCCCAAGCCTCTCCAAAAGGCATGCTGCTCCGGAAAGAGCCAGCCACAACATCAAACTTCGCGCCAGCGGTGTGTAAGCATCGCCGCCACAGGCGCGGCAACCAGCGAGCTTTCTCAACCAGCCGCGCACCTGGCGATCACATCTCCTGCGCCGTCTTCCTCTGCGATTAGATGCGTCACGCGCCGAATCCCGAACGCAGCTAAAGCGAAAATTCAACCCGCTCCGAACCCATTGACCTACTCAAAACCTAAAAAATGGAGCGGCCCGCCGCGTGCTCTACTGGACCGCCCCGAGATGACGATCAGGCGTTTACAACCGCGATGGCAAACGAAGAATCCGTATACCGGGAATCGGAGCTGTGATACCCGTC
>CAZZYB010000002.1:0-24212 GCA_964658125.1 uncultured Acetobacteraceae bacterium
GGAGGGCGCGCTGATTACAACCGGACTTCCCGGCAGATCCGCACCTGTTGCGAGGTCAAGCTCGTGTAGCCTTTGAGTGAATCCTGTTCCCGGGCCCGCTAGTGAACCTGCGCGGGTGAGCGCAACCATGTAAATCGCTCCGCGCGCCTTATCGATGACGGGAGTACCGATGATTCCCATCTTCCCGTTGATGTCAAGGCACCCAAAGTCGGCGTCGTGTAAGTTTGCCGGAGTTCCGAAGTTCACATGCCATATCGGGGCTGAGGCCTGCGCGTCGTTAGCATCGAAAGCATAAACACTGTTGTTCACGGTCGTTACATAGACAATATCTCGGCTCCCTCCACCCACTGCGACGCCAGTCGCCACCAACGGCTGCGTGTAGAGTTGATCGTCCACAACCCGCTTGAACAACATTCCAAACCGAGACCCGTTTACATTTGCGGGCGTCAAAACGGTTTCACGAAGGTTTACACCCGTCCTCGCATTGTCGTTGTGCTGAGTCAAGACATCGACTTGTGCAAAAGAGCGAACGCAAGTAAATCCGGAGAGACAGATGCCGGCGAAGAGAAGTAGCAAGGGTGATGGAACGATCGAAGGCGGATTGTGCGACGGCGAATGGCGAGCGAGATTAGGCAGCATTTGACTGGACTCCACGGAGACGTACCATTTTTGCATAAAGAATAACTCCTGGTGACAACGATGTCATATACCAGGAAGGAGCAGCCCGAGCAAGTGCCGGGCCTCTGAGCGAGCGCCGGCAGCCACGCCGTCCCTATCGATGCGAAGGACATCCGCAGGATTCTCTGAGTATCAATGACGTTGGAAGCACCATCGCACGCGACGGTCCTACGCTGCCTTTCAGGCGCTCGAAGAGCAACGTTGCCGCTTCTCTTCCGAGCATGTCAGCAGGCTGACGAACAACCGAGAGACTCGGCGTAAACAGATCCGCCAGATCGAAGTCGTCGAAGGAGAGCATCCGGACATCCCGTCCCGCCGTTTTTCCCAGCTTGCGTAGACCGCGTAAGGTGAGCATCGTGCAAACCCAGTTCAACGTAAAAATAGCATCAGCGTTTTGATACCCGAGAACCTGCTCAGCGATCAATTCAGGGGTCAACATGCTTTCATGTTCCACTAAGCACAGCCTTGCCTCCAGAGACGCGACTTTCAAACCCGCTCGATAGCCGGCTACTCGCTCTTGGCAGGTATATAGGTGAGGCCGAGCGCCAATCGCGACTATCCTGCGACAGCCGTGACCCGCCAAATGCTCAGTTGCCTCTCGCGCGCTCCGGCGATTCGTCACTGTAACGGAATCAAGATCGGCACGTCGGATCAGTTGGTCGAATGTCACAACGTGGACGCCGCTGGGGACGACATCGCTGAATGAGTCTTTGCGGCTATCGGCCGGAGCAACGATGAGACCGTCTATCTGCCGACCCACTAAGCTGACGATCTCTGATCGCTCCATTTCCAGATCGCCGCCGGAACTCGTGAGAATAACGACATATCCGTTTGCCCGGGCAACTTCCTGAACAGCATGTACCGCATTGGCAGTAAAGGGGTCGGAAAGATTTGGGACGATCATTCCGATGGCTGCGGACCTTTGTGCTTTTAACCCGCGGGCCAGTTCGTTTGGGCGATAGCCGAGCCGCTCCATAACAGCCAGGACCCTGTTCGCCTTCTCCTCGCTGACATTCTTAGAACTATTGAGAACGCGCGAAGCTGTCTTCAAGGAGACGTCGGCCTCTCGAGCAACATCTACAAGCGTGGGCGCCTGACCTCTTTTGATAGCCATCTCTAAGCCAATCTAGTCGCAAACGTTAGCGAAGTCTATCCTCTCCAACATCACCGGCCATGGCGAAAGATCCGAGTTCGGTTCCCTTTGTCTCGGGATACCAAAGCCAGATAACAAGAATCTGGCAAACCATCGTCAGAGCGAAAATATAAAAGATTCGTACATTTGAAGCGTGTTGCAGGCTCGGAAAGATCGTAATCAGCATAGCATTGGCGATCCAATGCACCGTCGCGCCGTATCCTTGACCCGAGCCCCTCAGTCCCGGCGGAAACAATTCGCTAAGATACACCCAGACGACAGTTCCCTGCGAGAACGC
Source organism: uncultured Acetobacteraceae bacterium (assembly GCA_964658125.1). GTDB lineage: Bacteria > Acidobacteriota > Terriglobia > Terriglobales > Acidobacteriaceae > Granulicella. The sequence goes on from CAZZYB010000002.1 coordinate 2,109, forward strand.
GAAAAACGCGTTGTAGGCCACCAGGATTGACAAATACAGGATTGGGACTGCGTGATGGGGTATTGCTATACCCAGCATCAAGAGGCAAACGGCCATCCCGGCAGACCCTATATACAAGAGAGGCTTGCGTCCTAGTCTGTCCACGAAAGCCATGCCCGCCAAAGTTGTAATTAAACTGAGGCACGAGATCAGGACGGTGTACTTGTGCCCTAAGGAGAATGTCATTCCCGCGCTTGCCAAAATCTCCAGCATGTACACAAGAAGAATGTTAACTCCAGAAAGCTGATTGAAGACTGCAACGCTTGTTGCTACCAGAATCAGGCGCGTATTCCTCCGGCGGAAAAGCCTGTGATCAACCAACCGTTCCTGGTGAGGAGATGAAGTGTGTCGTGACGATGGTTTCATAGCTCCGTCGCCACCAGAAAACTGTGTTTCGATATGGGCCATGATCTCCACCAGCAGAAACAGAGCCATCGCCGGCAATGCCCCCAATCCGAAGACCCATTTCCAAGCCATACTCGATACCGCGAGATGCGCAGAGATTGCGCCCACCGAGAATGCGACGATCACACCAGCCCCGACCTGAATTTGAAACAGGCCTACTACTCGACCTCGCACTTTCGTCGGAGCTATTTCAGAGAGGTAAAGCGGACACGATACCGTGAATCCCCCAACGGCTACTCCGCACAAAACTCTCATGGCAAGAAGAAACCGCCACTCCGATGAAAGAGGCAATGTAATGCCAATGCAGGCAACCACGTAGAGGATGGAGCACAAGGCAATCAACCGTCGTCGATCCACCTTGTCGGCCAACCGGCCCGCAAGGATGGAACCAACTACCGTGCCCCAAACAGAAGACGAAATCGTCAAACCAAAGATCCACGGAGAAAGGTGGAACTGACTCCGCAGATTTTGAGTCACCGCAGAAAGGGCACCGAGGTCGTATCCGAAAACAAATCCGCCCAGCGAACCGACGAAGACTGCCATGATCAGGCGCTTATTCAACAGAGGTGCCTCAAATGCCCATTAGATCGAGATTGGCCACGACAGATATCTCGACTCTCGCGAACGACACGCTTCTCGATCTTGACAGGCCGAAATCAGATCGTATAGCGTTCAATGCTAATAGACAACGTTGTCTTCTATTTTTCCGAACCGTTGAGGACATGGCTACGACTTCTCGTTGTTCTTAGTGAATTCATGGCGCCGTCCATAGCTCGCACAGCTTTCTACAGGAAGATGATCGCGAGGATTCATGGGAAACGAGCGGATCTTGAAGAACTCTGGAATTCGCTTGTGAGTGCTGGAGTCTTCAATGGTCATCGCTCAAACACAATCCAGAAGGTACGCCATCAGCATAGTAGAGGCAAACTCTCATTTGCGCCTCAAATCGCGAATTGCCGTCTGGTGTGCCGCGCATTGTTGTCAAATGCACCCACCGTGGTCTGCGCTTTGATGCGCGTCCGCCCAGGGGAATCAAGCAGTAGCACAACGAAAGCAGTTTGAGACGGAGGCAACCAGTCAAGTTCTTGGGAACGTCCCGCCCGGATTACCCGCAACCATTCCTCCCTCCATACTTCCCCTGCATTCCGGACAGGAAAGCGAACTCAGCGTGGGATTCGGGAGCTGTTCCCGTAAGGGATTTGGGCGTGCCAAATGCCAGCTTTCGAACTCCGCTCGTTCTGCCTCAAGCGCGACCTGACCGACGCGCACTACAAAGAAGGATTCAAGTTGTATCTGGATACCCTGCGACGCATCGCTCTGAAAGCGAGGCTCATCTGGGCGGCGACGGCTCCGATCAAAAAGGATCTTGCACCACGGTTTGGCGAATGCTCGCATCAATGAACGTAACGGAACCCCGCGTTCGATCATCACAGCGCTACCTGGAGGGTGTACTTTGGATGGAAAGCAGGAGTAGCCATGATGCGAGGCAGACCACCTTCGAGGAGACGCCAGGCTCGCTGGGGGAAGGTGAGCGTTCCGACGAGTGAAATCTTTCACCGGCTTTGTAAAGCGTATTCATGCCCGGCTTGCCCGTGAGGGATTGATTGTGGAAACGCATAAGGTGCTGGATGCGCGATTGACGAGCCTATTCCGCACTCAGGACCGCAGCCCGGCTTTTTTCACGGCATCGGCCCTTGTTCCGGACCTCGGACGTTCAGTACCGCCGGATTATGCACCTACTTCAACGGCATCGCGATTGCCGATGAGACCTTGCCACGGGGAAGCTGACGAGTATACATAATGTCCTGAGCTCTGACGAAGGGATAGTTGCTGACGTGCACACATCCTCTGAACGGCTGATTCACGTCCGCGATAGCGAGCATCGACAGGGTGATCAGAAGAGTAATCGAAAATACCTGAAGAGCATGAAATCTCGCGTTCGACGACCCAAACATAAGTACAGAGATCAAGGTAAGTATTCCACCGGCGAATAGCACGCACCAGAAAATAACTGGAAGGTGGGATGTACTCTGGATCAACCGAGTTCGCCGGTATGTAGTTAGCGCGCTGAGCTCGGAAAGAGCGTGATCCTCGGCGGTATTCTCCGAGACAGAGGCGCTCTTCACCGCCATCAACGTGCCCCACATCGACTCATTGATTTCATGACTTTCTTCAGGCAAATGACCGGCTTGCATTGCGGGCCAATCGTCTTTGATAACAGCTCTGGCATAAGCAATCGTTTCGGCTTGTAATTCGTTACTCTGAGACTTAGGTAAACCGGCAGCCAGGCGATACACGTTTCGCAGCGCACTCGCCTCAAGATCTGCATTAAGGTTAGCCGCTCCGAAACCCATCCAGACGGTATAGAGCATGAAGCCTAAAATAACTGCATACGTAGTGCCGAGTACGCTTAGCTGCCAACCGATCAGATCGTCGCTGTGATGACGCCGTTCGCACGGCCATTTGCGGTTGAGCAGCGCCATGCAAAGCATTGAAACGGATATGGAAACAACGAGCACCACGATGTTGGATGTAAGGCTAAGCATCAGTCAGGTCCTTCGGCTCCAGAGGCGTATCGGTAGGTTCGCCGACGCGAAGCAGCGCGCCAACGAGAGTAGTGCATCCACTCCACTGCATCGACTATTAGGTTCGTTCAGCACTCCTCGGAGCATGACGGGCCGCGGCCAGACCTGCGCCGCAGAAGCGCGCCGCAGGTCCATCATTGGTTCTCAACATTTCTACTGCGGAGGCGGTCACTGTTGCTCATCCTGATGCTCGTTGGCGACATCTGCGGCAAGCCTAAGCTCTACATTAGCCTCGCTCAATAGTTGCTTCGCTCTGCCTGCGTGGCCGCCCAGTCGATCTCCGTTGTCCCGCTGTGCAGTTGAAATCAGGTTGAAGGCCTGAACGATGTTGTTCTGCGCCGCAGCCAGATTGCCGTGACGATAGCGATCGATGTTGACGTAAGGCACCTGAACAGCCTGTGAAAAAGCCATTGCGCAAAGTACCGCGGTGCTGGCAAGAGTGACGATGATATTTCGTGTTTTCATAACGGATCTCTTTTCTGTTGGAATTGGATACTGCTGGTTTGGGTTTATGACGATCCGCTGGAAGCGAATCCCACAACTTTGTGATAATTTCGCTCTGCTCGCTTGATGCAGTGTCGGATAGCCGAAGGTCTAAGCGAAATTCGAAGCGCTGTTTCCACCGTCAGCCCTGGCGTTGTGAATCCGTCCGGTGCTTGACCGGCGACGTCGCTTCGGCATGAGCCTGGGTTGCGGCGAGCGCAGATGAGATGCCGAGCACGCCAGTGGGAATCAACACCCCGAGAGCTTTAGAAATGTTTTTCTTTGCACCCATAATGAATCTCCTTGAAAGTGATACTAGCCATGCTGGCCGGGCTAAACCATCCGTGACGCTACACTCTCAATAGTGTGGCGCTGCACGGTCAGGATCGTGTGGTTCCGCACGAGTACATTGAATGTTTAGACCTGAGCCGCAAAGAGTCGCCGGTATAATCACTCCACGTTTGAACTTATAGAGCTAATACGGCTAGAGAAGGTGTGACGTGCTGCATTGGCCACAGGATCGGGCGGGCGGCAATCAAATACGCTGGCGCCACTGTCAATTCTCCGCCGCATGGATTTTGCTTGCCGTCGTGACCGGCCGCTCGATGCTTGCACAGTATCGCTCGACGCAGTGGACCGCGGAATCCGGTCTGCCCCAAAATAGCGTTCGCGGCATCGTCCAGGTGCCGGACGGCTACATCTGGGTGGCAACGCTAAATGGCGTGGCAAAGTTCGATGGCGTTCGCTTTAGTGTGTTCGACAAAGGCAACACACCGGTGATGACCTCGAGCCGCTTTATAGCCATGGTTCCGGGCGCAGGCGGCGATCTCTGGATGCCCAGCGAAGACCGCAACCTGCTTCGATACCACCTGGGCCGGTTTGAGGCTATGGGTGAGAACGCCGGTCTGCGCCCGCGTTCGGTCAACGCTATCACTGCCGATGGTCACGGAGGCGTGTGGGTGTCCTCCAACGACCGAATCTATCGTTGGCAGCCTGCGACCGGGCGCTTTGAGAAAGAAGCCTTCAGCAGCGATGACATCCATTTTGCACCCTTGTGGTGGGTGGGCACAGGATTTTGGGCGATCCAGAACGGGAACCTTTTATGCTTTGCACATGGCAAGCTAACTACTCTTGCTATTCCGAAGGGGCTGACGCCAAAGTCCATTCGAGGTGTCGCAGTGGGCGGCGACGGGGCCGTGTGGATTCGCACGATGGACGGGCGTCTGAGCCGCCTTGTCGACGACAAGCTAACGTCGACCAGTGGCACCATCACGATGGACGTTAAGAGTACAAAGCTACAAGGGTGGAGCGTCCGGATTCTGAAGAACTTCGATCGGGTGCTTTCGTTCCCTTCGGATGGCATGGAAGACGCTATTCGATACAACATCATCATGCGTGACAACGAAGACAATATGTGGGTTGGTTCGGAATCCGATGGCTTGTTTCGAATCCATAAGCAATCCATTGAGACGATTTCCTCTGCACGCGGACTGGTGAGCGATAACGTCTATCCGGTGATGAAGTCGGCTTCCGGCGATATGTGGATCGGCGCGTGGCCATCCGGGCTATCGAGAGTCCGCAATGGCCAGATGACGAACTTCACGAAGAAGGATGGGTTACCTGGTTTGGTCAGTTCACTTGCCGAAGACCGCGCGGGAACGATCTGGGTTGGCACGCACGGCGGTACGCGGATTGTTTCTGGCAATCGACTGATACTACCTCCGGGGTTGCCAGAGGGTAGTATACCGGCGGCGCAGGTCATCCATCAGAGGCCGGATGGCGCGATGATGCTGGGTACCCCAAAGGGCATCTTTGTATTGAATGCAGAAAAATCACATTGGTTGACAATCCAGGACGGTCTGGCCACAGATGACACAAGAGTCATCATTGAGGATCATAACGGCGACACGTGGATGGGCGGATATGGTGGATTGACACGCCTGCACAACGGGGTATTCAGCCGGTGGACAGAAGCGCAAGGGTTACCAAGCAACAAAGACGATCACGGATTTCTCTGGTTCCCAACCCAGAAGGGCGTGGTCGTGGTCGATCCGGAGTCGCTTTCGAGTGTCAGTCAGGCACCGAGGGTCTTAATCGAATCTGCTTCCATTGAGCACAAGTTGCAAGACGAGATGAATCGAGTCGTGCTACAGCCGGGGCAGACAAATCTCGAAGTAGGCTATACGGCTCTCAGCTACTCAAAGCCGCTGCAGATATCGTTCCGATATAAGCTGGAAGGCGTCGATGAGAACTGGCAAGAGGTGGGCCAGAGGCGCACAGCGTATTACTCTCACCTGTCGGCGGGTGACTATGTATTCCGCGTGGCGGCCAAGAACAGCGACGGCATCGTAAGCCGCGAGGATGGCGTACTGCTGGTTAGAGTCATTCCTTCGTTTTATCGTCGCTCATGGTTCATTGCCATGGTTTCCCTCTTGCTTCTGATCGTTTTGTGGGTACTCTACAACTACCGCGTGAAACAACTAAAAAAAGCCCAGGCTGCGCAACAGGCATTTTCGCGGGAATTGATTGCTTCGCAGGAGAACGAACGGCGGAGGATCGCGGCAGAGTTGCACGACAGCCTGGGTCAGAGACTCATCATTATCAATAATCTGGCGCTGTTTCTATTGCGGACCAAGGGCAAAGTGCGGACCGAGGCTGATAAGCTGCAAACGATTGAGGAAATCAACCTGGAAGCCTCGCAGGCCATCGAGGAGACGCGTGCTCTTTCCTATGCGCTGCGGCCATTCCAGCTGGATCGCCTTGGACTTTCTAAGGCGATTCAGGCGCTGGTCAAAACAGTTGCCCGCGCGGCGGAAATTAATCTGACCGCGGACATTGCGGACATCGACGAAGTATTTCCCGAAGACTTGCGAATCAACTTCTATAGGATCGTGCAGGAAGCGTTGAACAATATCGTGAAGCACTCCCACGCGAGTCAAGGCACGGTGACTGCTCTACGAACAGACTCATCTGTAATACTCACGATTGCGGATAATGGCTCTGGGTTGACCAATGAGCAAAGTAGCGTAACTTCAGGCCCCGGGGGGTTTGGACTGACCGGAATTCGAGAACGGGCGAAGATACTAAAGGGAATGGTACAAATCAAGAGCGAAGTAGGAGCAGGAACCCAGGTTGTGATTCAGTTTCTGTTAGGAAGTGGTTGATACAGATGAGCAAGATAATCGAAGTGCTGCTCGCGGACGATCATCCGGTCGTTCGTCGAGGTTTGAAATCAACGATCGAAGAAGACAAAAGTATCCGTGTGATAGCCGAGGCCGCCGACGGGAACGACGCCTTGCGGCAAATCATGGAACTGCGACCGAGCGTAACGATTCTCGATATCGATATGCCGGGCATGAACGGACTCAGCGTCGCTCGTCAACTGGCTGCGGAAGGGGTGGAGACGCGCATTATCTTCATGACCTTCCATGCCGACGAAGACCTGATGCGCGCTGCCATGGATCTTGGCGGAAAGGGCTACCTGTTGAAGGGAAGCGAGACAGACGAGGTGGTGGCAGCAATTCATGCGGTATGTGCTGGCAGGACGTATATAGGCTCAACCATGGCTGCCGTTCTGTTGAAGCAAAAAACCAATGCCGACCAAAAAGGGCAAGCGTTGGATCTCAGTGTATTAACGCCAACGGAAAGGAAGGTGCTTCGCCTTATTGCTGATGGGCTTTCCAGCAAAGAGATTGGCGATGAGATTTCGATTCACTACCGTACGGTTGAGAACCACCGCACGAACATGTGTCGCAAGCTTGGCATCGAAGGAGCAAATGCGCTGGCGCGTTTCGCGCTTCAACATCGTTCCACATTGCACGAGCGCCTGCACTGATCGCGAAAAGCAACCGCGAGAGATTCAGGTGCGCGGCGACCGTCCTGCTACTTCCTGAAGTACGACATCCAGTTCGGTGAGGTTGTTTTTCAGGGCATAAGCGCAGGCGCCTGCCTCGCGGGCCGTGCTGCGAAGCTCATCGTCGTCATAGTCGGTCAAGATGATTACCCGGGCATTTGGATAATGCTGTATAAGGAGTCGCGTCGCCGTGAGGCCATCCATCCGCGGCATTCGCACATCCATCAAAACCACGTCCGGACGATGCTTCCGGTAGGCCTCAAGCGCATCCGCACCGTCTTCACATTCGACAATCGAGACGACCATGTCGCTGGTTGCGCGGCGGATAAGTCTACGCACCGTCGCATTATCTTCCACAATCAGAATAGTCATTTTTCATCTCAATTTCAGGCTAGTTCCGATCGTAGATGACCTTGCTATTCGTTGTAATCCGTGTCCCTACATAGCGGTTGCCAGTAGCGCTACACACAGAACTCGTGTGGTTCCACACATCTTTTGAAGGCACGAGGGCATGTGGAACCGCATCCGGCTTCATGTAGTTACACTCATTTGAACTACAGCCTCAGTAGGCTACATTTGTCGCATGCATGAGTTGAATGCAATCTACGAAGGCACGCAATGAAAATAGCCGGACTCATTCTCTTTCTCCTGTGCCTCAACTTTGTCGCGCGCGCAGATGATGCCCCGTTTGACCTCGACGGTCCTCGCATTGATGTTTACGTGACCCGCGGCCAAAACACACTCCCCATCTCCCAGGTACCCTCTCTGCAATCCAACGATGTGCTGCACATTCAGACGGATCTGCCGGTTACGCAGTCGAATCATCTGCTTTTAATCGTTGCCTTCCTGTCCGATGCGACCAACGAACCGCCGGACAACTGGTTTACAAAAATTGAGACGTGGAAGCCCTCCCATGTTGAAGGTGAAACCGTGAGTGTGCCCGATGGAGCGCGATATGCCTTCCTGTTTGTAGCTCCGGAGACGGGGGGCGACTTCAGTACGCTGCGATCCGCAGTGAAAGGTAATCCCGGCGTTTTCATCCGCGCCAATATATCTCTCAACAAAGCGTCCCTGGAACAGCAGCGCATAGAACGATACCTCACATCAATGCGGGCCGTTGCTCAGGAAGATTCGCAGGTGATCGCCGCGCGATCGGCGCAATTGGCCTCCGCGCTCGCTTTGAACCCTAACGCCGATTGCTTCAAGCAGCCCGTCGCAGACCAGGTGAATTGCCTCACACAAATCAGTACGCCGCTACTCCTGGACGATGGGCACGGCCAGTCGATAGCCACCGCCATTTCATCTGGCGCTTCCTCGGACTTCATCAATGAAGCATCCACTGCGTCAAATGGCGGAGCGTACTCGCCCTATGTTGGAACGTTGATCGATCTGCTTCGCCTGGTAGGCACCCTTCACACCGCACAGTACCACTACATTCCCGCCATCGGCTTTCCCCAGCAGGCAACGCTTAACCTGAAGCTAAACTCTCCCCCGTCGTTTCATTCGCCGAAATCGGTCATCGTTGTCGCTCTACCTCTTATCGAAAACGAAACTCTTCCGCGCATAAGGCTGTCGAATCCGTCGCAGATTTTCTGTCTACAGGATCCAGCTGTGAACTTTCCGCTACGCGGATCGCCCTTGGTATTTTCGACCGGTTTTGCGCACCACATGACGCTTGAGATCGATCGAGAGAGTTCACCTCTCCGGGTCTCTGTCGTGCCGGATGCTTTGGCAGGCGGTTTGATTATCCAGGACGATATCAGACGCACGCTGCTTGTTGGAACGAGTCGAATGAACTCACCTTCCGGCCAGAAGGCGGCTGCAAAGCCACTCTTGACTGTGCTTGGCAAGCTGCGTGGATACTGGGGCTTCGAAACATTTGAAAGTCTCCCGTTGAGCTTACAGCAGATAGATGGCGGGGAGTGGATGGTAGTCGGCACCGAGCAATTTATCGCCGGGCAGGACGCCCATCTGATGTTGCGAGGCAGCGGCACAGGATGCATTAACAAAGTCACGCTGGTCAGCAGGGCAGGCATTTCACAAGCTCTGAAGCTCAAAGCTGCCACAACATCAGGCAACATAGATGGACTCCCTCTGGACATCGCGATGAAAGGCTATCCGCCGGGTCTTTACTCGCTATCCATCGAGCAGTATGGTGGCGCACAGCCAATCCAGATTCCTCTTCGAGCGTTCGACCCCGCCGTTCACTTCGATCGTCTTGTAACTCATCCTTCTGACAATACGGCCCTGCTTATGGGTGCAGGTGTAGAGAATGTCGCGCTCGTTGTGCTGGGTGGACTGACATTCGTACCGTCGGGGCCGGGAGGACATACCAACAGTCTTCAGCTTCGAGCTTCAGGGAAGAGCACCGGCACCTCAGCCACGCAGGCCATCGTGACATTGACAAACGGCCGCACGGTGTCGGTCCGTGCCTTATCTCAGGAGGCCAGCGTCGACCTGCAACTGATTTCATTCCATGTCACTCGGAAATCCCTGCCTGATGAAGTCGAAGTGTCCATTGCGAATACGAACGACATCCCGGTAAGTGGCGACTTAGAGTTTGTGGTTCACACCCGTGGCGCCTTCCCACGTATGCAAACGATCGAACTGGCGAGCCCGGATGGCTCTATTCGAAAGTTCCTGTCTCTCAAGTCTGACAATCTCATCCTTCAGGACCAAAACACAGTGGTAGGAACGGTGGATCTCGCCAAAGCATTCGGTGAGTCTGCGTTTGGCACGTTACGGATGCGTGCGGTACCGGCAGATGGAATACCGGGGGAGTGGGTCGTGATAGGCAGAATGGTGCGAACCCCACGCATCACGGCGGTGCGCTGTTCTGATGTGGGCACCCCAGCCTGCATAATCGAAGGTCGCCAGTTCTTCATGGCGTTGGAGCTAAGTACGACGAGGACTTTCGAAAATGCCGTACCGGTGCCGACGGGCTTTGATGGGCCGACTTTCTCAGTGCCGATGAAGTGGTCGTCATCCACCTCACTCTATCTGAAGCTTCGCGACGATCCCAACACCATAGCGACCATCCGGCTCCCCGTTGGCAGGCTCCATCGCAGCTTTCGGTAATAAGTCTGAGAGTATCGCCTTACGTGGCTCAATCGGAAGGCTTGCGTCGTGAGTGTCCCTCCACAGGTGATCGCCGCGGTCGTGTGTCTGGCCTCGCCTGAGAACCACTAACTTTTTTTGTAACGATCAGACCCTCTCCACCACCATTCATTCGAAGGGGAGGGTTTCTGATGAGCCTAACTAAATCCCATCACGTTTTCGCAGGCGTGGCCGAGAGTGGCATCAACACATTCCTCAAAGCGCTCTTCACCACACGTCCGCACTATCTCCGCTACGGATCACCGCAGTTCGTTCCCACGAGCACGGTCAACGCCACCAGCGTGGCGGCGATTTCGTTTCCGGGAGTGCCGGGCGGAATCCAATATACAGTTGCGTTCAGTCTTCCCGTGATCGATTTGTTTCCACCGGACGCCGGAAGCGCATCGCCCATTCCGCCCGGCAAGAACCAGTTCGGCCTGCACACAAGAGTGCATTTGACGCTAGGCTGCATGACCTGGTCCGGGCAGCCCGGTAACGACCGTGGCGGCCGTATGACGCCGATATTCGTCGACCTCGACGTCTGGGCTACCGGAGAGATCGTGTCCCACTACTACGGTCCCGGCACGGGCTACATCAGTTTCCAGATAGACGCCATTCGCATTCCCGAGGTGCAGCCGCACAAGCTTGAAGCGATCGCCGATTGCCTCATCCGCATGTTGCTCAACGCCATTCTCGAGACTGTGCAACTGCCCTTCCACGCCCTGAGTGCCGGCGCCTTCAAGCTGATTCTCGAAGCCGGGCCGGAAATCAATAGCAACCAGGTCGAAGTCTGGGGAAGCATCTAGGAGGAGTTATGCCTGACATCATTGCAGCCGCAGATCAAACCGCCACCACCCACCTGCTTCACGACGCCGAAGTCAATCTGGGCACGCTCGCCAAAAGCGGCGGCGGCAGCCTCGGGCCGTTCGTAGCCACCTACGGTGCGAGCGTTTCCTTCAACGGAGGCAACGTGAACCTGTTACCTCCCGACGTGATCCAGATCGCCGATCTCCAGATCCATTACGCGCTCCACCTTTCCTTCGGTCTGGATCTCAACGACTTTCTTCCCTCATTTTGTCTGCCGCGGATCTGCGTCTTCGGCTGGTGCACGCCCAGGATCTGCATAAGTTGGCCGACCGTCACCATCCCGGTCTCTTTCAGCGACAACGCTCTGCTCACTGCGGACTTCTCCGTTGTGCCGGTCCTTTCCAGTGCGCAGTGGAACGTCAATGTTGTGATCGACTCCGTGCCCCTGCTCCAGTTCGGCCTCGGCACCGGTGCTTTGCTGCTCGCCATCGGAGCCGCACTCCCTATCGCAGTGGGATGGGTGCCCTTTATAGGTCCCCTTCTCGTGCTTCTGGGCGAGACTGTCTTGGCAGCCATCGGCCTCGCCGGTGTCACGGGATTGCTCGGGGACATCCTTACGCCGTTTGTATCCGGCCTTTCCTTCACCGTGTACAAACAGCCCAAGCTCTTCCCGGTCTTGCCGAGCTCCGGCCCCAACGACCCTGAAGTCGACATCACGATTACCGCTTTGGGGGCCGTCATTCAAGCCTCTGACAAAAACGAACTGGTCATCACGGCCAGCATTGCCGCCTAGGCAGAGAAAGGAACCGCCATGAATACACTTGATAGCCGCTCTCTACACATCGGTGACTGTTTCGGGCAGACGTTCACTGTTCCGGGCGAGGTGCGTTACTTCCTTTCGCCCAGCGGCGAACTGGTGCCGGCAGCGGACCAGCGCACTGACGGCGGACACCTGATCCAGGTCAAAGCTGCTGAAGCTGGAGCACAGCGACAGCAACACACCGTCCACGTTACGCGGAAGGGACATGCCCTCCTGCCATCGCCCGCGGAGTTCGAGATTCAAGCCGGAGACGGGGTCCTCTGGTACACAACCGATCCTTCTATCTCCGGATTTCACGTTGCCGGCGCCGGGAAGACATTTCAGTTCAGTAGCGCCTCGCTTCGGAGTGATGCCATTTACACTCATGTTTTTGGCGCGCCCGGCAAATACGAATGGCGCGATCCTCGCGGCGGTGGCCCTCATGGCAGTGTTGAAGTCGAGGCCGTAACCACTCGCAGTACCGAAGAACGGAGTCAATGGTACGAATCGCTCAAGAAGCCAGCCACGTTTGAAGTCAAGGGCCGCGAGAGCTCTCCCAGGTCAGTCAAGATCGTCGTCGGACAGACCGTCTTCTGGTCGATCCAAGGTTGCGAAGGCATCGCCATCGCCGATAGCCGTCTGCTACCGGCAGATCAACAGTAGGTTTGCAGATTGTGATCTCTCCACAAAAGTGCGCGTCTTGATCTGATCCGAAGCTGTGCCGCTGTGCTCAATTCACTATCGCAATAGGCAATCAAGAATTGAGTCGATCGGACAGGTTTGTGTGGCGGGACCGTCTCTTACCAAAGCCCGCAACAAATTTGCTCCGCCGCTCGTCTGCACTCTCACCGAACGATTATTGAGAGGGGCAAGGTCTTGGTCACCGAGCCCGCCGTTGCGGAGATCAGAACCGTGCTGCTCACCGCGTCCGGAGTTTTGGGCGAGCTTTCGGAGCATCCGATGATGGAGGTGGACAGAAGCACACCGCTCAAAACTGCCAACGACCACCTTTGCAGCTTCCCTGCCGCATTTCGGCGTCGCGCGAAACCCAGTATGGTCATGGGCAGTAACAAGCAGCTAAAGACGCTAAGCGGGGAAATCGACTCCCTCGCGGCGGTAGTGGTCTTGGTAATGGCGAGCAAAGTGGTGGCAACTCCCCCACCCGTCAATGTCGTCTGGGGGGGACTGAAGTCGCAGGAAAATCCCGCTGCCAAACCCGTGCATGCGAATGTCACGGTGCCGGCCAGCCCGGCAAGCGAGGTGACCTGCAGATTGATGGGAGACGAGGCGACACCCGAAGCAATCTGCACGCTGCTGGTCGACGAGGACAGAGTCATGTTTGGGGCATCCGCGTAGACTCCGAGTTGGGCGATCGCAGAAGAAGAGGTAAGGTACGGGTCCACTCGGGTGTACTTCGCCTGCAATGAGTGCTGGCCCAGCGTGACGCCCCCGATGAACGTTGCGCTAGCCGTACCTGTGGCGTCCAATGGCGCGGAGGAGACGATCGTGCCGTTGTCAAGGAAGTTCATGCTCCCAGCGGTCACCGGGCCCGAGGCGGCCACGACTCTCGCCTTGAGCGTTACATCCTCGCCCAGGACGCTGGACGACGGAGCAAAGAGCGTTGTGGTAGTCACTGTACCCGGAAGGGGTCCCGTCACTCCGGTTGACACCTGCGGATAATTTCGAGCATCGCAGACGGTTGGAGCCGTGTGACTTGCTGGATTCTTCGCGTGAGCGTCGACCCAGACATTGGACATTGGGCCGTTTCGTACTACAAATTCGGCGAGCGGGAGGTTAAGGCCGGAGTTACTGAAGAGGTTAGCGGCCAGGCTGGGACTTATAACTTGAATACTCGCATTATCATTGCCCGCACCAGTGGTTGCTCCCGCTATGACGTAGACATCGATTGCGTTGGCCGATTTATCCTTGTCGAAGTATTCGGGCGTGCTGCGAGGCGATGGAAACCAGATGCTAACGTTGGCCGGTGTGGCGCCAAGCCCCGAGTAGGTCGAAGAGGAGTTCTGTTGAGGGTTCAGGTAGTAGGAACTGCAATACAGGGTGTTTCCCAACGTATTGGAGTAGTAGTAACCCATGTCCGGGATGTCATTGGCCGTGTTTGTGTCTCCCGCAACTCCCTGCCAGTAGTGGACGTGGTAAAAGTCGGGTAGCAATGCAAGATAGAAGCTGCGAGAGGCCGCCTGAGTCAGACCTTTTACGGCAACGTTCTGCGCGACCTGATTTGGGGAGAAGAAAACGGGATTGTTGCTATCGACGATCATCGGACCGATGGTAGAGAGCCGCCCCCAGTCTGAGGTTATGCTATCGGTGACCGTATCGAAGCCACTGCTCAACTGACCCTGCATGCTTCCGTTTGCGAGATCGCCAATGTCGGTGGCGAACTGCCCAAATGCGCTAGGAAGGGAGTTGCTGGTGGAACTTGCCGTGATCTGTCCGGCGCCCGCCGCAATGCCCGCGATTCCGCCAATGACACTGGAAGTGCCGCCGAAAATTTTTGCGGCATCTGTTCCAAGCTGAATGACTCCAGCGATCTCACCCAGTCCAGGGATTGCAGAGGCAAGGGAGGCGACACCGCCAATCATAGAGACGATGTTCTGCCAGCTTGTTGTGACGATGGTAGTGGGCGGAACGGGGACGAGTTTGCTGCCGAGGATGGTGGATGCGGCACCAGTGAGGGCGAGACCTGCATTGGCGCTCCCGCTCGCGATGACGGCCTTCATATTGGTGGAACCCGTGACCATGAACTGTAGCGTGTCCGTAAGGTAGCGGATTTCCGTGGAGATCTGCCCCCGAACGGCGAGGAAATCGTTTTGGGTGAAAACGAGCGGATCATTCGCCCCGAAAATGATTGAGGTGCAGATATTGCCGGAAATGCTCTCGCAAGGCAACACGTACGGGCCTACCGCGGTTGCGGGATTGGGCCATTGGATCGCTAGGGGGTCGTAAGTGTGAAAGTTGATCGCCGTGTTGTTGGAGCCGGTGAAGAAATAATGAATATCGTCTAGGTGGGAGCCGGTAATTCCTCTCATATAAATCTCGGCGAGCAGGACGTAGCTGAGATACCGGTACGCAGCGGTCTGCCCTGCTATGCTGTCCGCCGTAAAAGGACCACTGGCAAGGAGAGTGGTCTGGCTGTTGGACGGCCAGTCGACCGGTTGCCGCAGCGTAGCCTCAGTAAGTTTGTACTCAGGGCTGTTATTCCCTCCCTTGGCCTGAAACACCTGCATGGTTTCTTGATTCGTTTGCTCGGGCGCAAACAGGCCGTAAAGGTCCCGCTGTAAGATCCCATGGACCAGACCCGTCTGTCCCTGGGCGGAGAGCGTGGTTGTCGATTCAACCGTGCTTCCCGTCAGCGGACTACCCAATCCGGGTGATGTCACGAGGGTGTAGGCGCTCGTTGGGGAGAGAAGATATTGGGTCAGGTTCGGTGAGCCGCCAAGGCTTTCGACAGCCTGTGAGAACTCGGCGAAACCATTGCTGGGGCCGCCGTAGGCCCATTGAAACCGGCAACTTGCCAGATGTTGTTGTTGCTGCCCCCGTACGCGGCCTGCCCGACGGTGGTCAGGAACACGAGTTGCGACGAATTCAACTCGCTCAGATCTGTGGCTAACCCTTCATAGGCTGCCTTCGAAACTGCCGGGTCGGAGCTGCCGGTGGGATAAAAGGTGCCACAGTTCAAAACGTACTGAGTAGCACCGTCTTGTGAGATACCCCCCTGGTTGCAGGAGTACGGATAGGTGGCAAGGCTATGCCGGGATAGCAGAAGGAGCCAGTAGCCATTGGCGCCCACGGGCGGAGTATAGACATAGTTCTTGACGCTTCCACCGGCGAAGTTCTGAATGCTGATGGCGCTGTTCGTATTTGGGGAGAGATAGGCGGGATCGTTCGGCGAGACGGTATATTCAACGACATCCGAGGACTGGAAATTGTAGTTACCGTACGCATCCTCCTGAAGTAAGCCAGTCGCAAATGGAAGTACTGATTCATAATTAAGCGAGCTGTTGATATAGGCCTGGTAGGCCGTTCCAGGCGTCGCGCCGCCTGCGCCGATGATCATGTACCCGCCTGGATAGACGGGTGAGATGTGTCCCGTCGGAGCGGAGTTCGTTCCGCCGATGGACGAGGTGTCGAGGCCAGGGTCGGGGTTCTTGAAGTAGTTCGTGCCTACAAACACCAGATCGGTTGCGTCCAAAGCCGCAAGGTAACTTTTAAGCGCAGCCGCCGAACCGATGCACTGAGGAGAAGCCTCCGGCGCCGCTGTCTTTTCCGCGAGGGTTTGACGATCGAGTACAACGGCGAGATACATCGAGCCCGCGCAGGTACCGGACGGCTGAACCTTGGGATAACCCTGGCCACCGACCCTGATCCAGGGTGCATTTACGGGGTCGACGTTGCCATCCCAGCCTCCGGGGTTCTTCGTGATAACGCTGACGGTGGGGGGCAGAAAAGGGTCCGCGATTCCTGAGCTGACCGAAGATCTGGGCAGGACCGAGCTTACCATCGGCGCCACGCGGGCTTGTGCGGCTCCGTAATTCACATTGCCCTGGCCGCCACTAAACCGCAACCGCGCGCTCAGGCCGCCACCCGCATTCACCGTGAGCACGTTTTTCTCGAGGCGCAAGCCGTCTGCCATTGTGAGAACTGCCTCTTCGCACATAGATCCTTTACAGTCGACCTGCGTGAAGCGGCTGCCGGCATCCTTGCCGTTAAGTTGGACCTTAAGCATCTCGGGCCGGACGGACAGCGGTGCCCGCAGGCTAACAAGAGCGGAACCCGCACTCGTAACCGTGCTCGTGATGTTGATCCTACTCAGGGCAGAAGCGTCCAAAGGATCCTGTGCGTGCAGCATTGGGGCGGCCAACGCGATGGACAGGCTGAGGACACGAAGGTAAACATGAATAGTGATAGGGGACTTGGCGGTGATCATTGTAGGCTCCTTTGGTAGAGGCGCGGTCAGCGTCGATAGGTAACTACGACGACGACTTTGTCAGGCGCAGACTTGGCAATCTACCGTTTTCGAAATACCTCAAAAAGAATTCGGAGGGTATCGCTTCTACTCGTAATCAACAGTAAAACTGCTTCGCCAGCAAAGCCATATAGATCTCTACACGAGCTGTTGTGTGGTTCTACACAATGTGCCTTGAACATGAATAGGTTCGTTTAGACCGCAGACGCTTCTCGCCAGACTGCATATATTTCACGGATATCAAGAGAGACTCGCGTGTCAGCCTCAAATGCGAAGGTGTAGTGTGAGTCCAATCTCCCAATTCCATACCGCAGTGGCGCATCCTCCCCTCGGAAGCCGCACTCCAAAGGCAAATGGGGAACCTTTTACGGTCCCCCATTTCTATTGCAGAGATGCTCCAGCCGGATCTCTTGTCTTACTGTGGTCCTATATACGCCCTCAGAATCGGGAAAATCCCGCCGTCCATCAGTACATCGACAGGGATATTAAGGTTGCCCATTCCTGTCCGATCACCTCCCGAAGGCCCCATCAAGACGATCCCAAACGGATCCTTCCACGTAACAGTCGGTTTCGCCTTCAGCACCACGTAGTTATAAATCCACCAACCATCCGCTATGACCTTGTGAACTCCTAAGTTATATTGAGGCAGGCAGTCACGATAGTTCCAGGAGTAGGACGTAAGCGTCTTATATTTGAGCTCCGCTATACCAGCAACTGCCTCATTGAGCTTTTCGACGGTGGGATATTTGGTGCTGGGGACGAGCGGACCGTAGGGATCCTTCGCTCCGACATCTACAACCACCTTCCTTCCGAAGTATTGTCCGGCTGTTTGCAGGTAAAAGCTCTTCCGCGCGCTCGCCACGAGAAAGGGGCCCATACCTGTGGCCAGGCTGGAGGAGTTTTGCGTCCGGTACCATGCCGATGCATCCGGATTCACCGTCATCAAACCGATAGTCTGGAGTTTGAACCAGTCACTATATACGCCATTGAAAAAGGTAGCGGTACTGACTTGGATATCCAGGTTGAACTTGCCAGCAGCATGGTCTGCTTCATCGGCCCCTGCGCCCAGAAGATCGCTGAGCTGCGTGACATAGGAATCCGGCAGTGGCTTCGTCTTGTTGTAATCGGCGACAAAACCTAGAATGCCGTTCCCAGCCGACAAAAGTCCACTCGCCACAGCAGCAGGAGGAAAGGCCGCACCTACGACTCCGATTAGACTGCTTGAAACGGTAAGAAAGTCCCGTGAGAGATCCATCGGACTCCTACTGATCACATTTGAAGGTTCCCCTGTAGCCGTGTTCAGGTCGGTTGCTATCCTCGTAGCAGAATTCGTCAGGACTTTAGCGATATTGTTACTCGCATCGCTGTTCACAGACTCGAACCAGCTTTGATAGGAACGCACGTTGCGAAGGTAGCTCCTCTCCAGACGAAGCTGGGTTACCGCGTCGGCCCAATCCGCGAGGGTGAACCCATTCTGCTCTGCGACTGCCTCACTGGGGATAGGGATGGTCGCGGGATCGGTCTTCGCAATGTTCTCTGCCTGGCTACCCGTATAGTAGAAGCGGATATCTCTACAGTAACGTAATTCAGCCAAGCAGGAGCCACCACCATAAATGTCGATCGACACCAATATGTAACTCAAGTAGCCATAGACGTTTTTATGGCCTGCGGTATCATAAAGCGGCCACGCTACAGTAGGGGCCTCAGCGATGGCTTGCGATAAATTGCCGGCGAGCAGGTCACTTGCGGTTGGATCATTTCCAAGGGACGTCACATTGAACGGATAAAGGTTGCTTGGAATGTACTCATTCATTCGGTCCCGCACTAGGGTGCCGGTAAGTGCCCCGGTTTCCTGCTGTGCAACGTCTGCTTCGGAGCTGAACCACTGCGCTATATTTCTCGTATTATCTGTTGCAAACTGGCTCGGGATGCCCACCATCGTAAACTTACTAGTGGCGTGGGTTAGCGAGATTTGATTCCCCATTGCTTTGTCGAATGCGTATGGAGAAACCCCCATGTTACTCACCAGCCTAAGCAGATCAAGATAGAAAGTTCCCCTTTTGTCGTTGGAAGCCATGTTTGTTGCGGCGGATGCGGGATTGCTACCCAAGAGCGTAGTCATAAACACGAGCTTCGTGTTGTCCAATGATTGCAGGGCCCGCAATAAATCGGGGATTTGTGTGAAGGTAGTTCCGCTTGTGGCCGTCGCACTGTACGTGGCGGAGCTGACGAGTTGGAGCGAATAGCGATCCAGCACCAGCAGCCAGATGCCGCCGCCGCTTCCTGTCAGCGCCGGTGATTGATAACTCACGGATGTGAAGCCTGCGGGAACCACCTGGTTTGGCGGTAGCGGTGCGCCCATCCCCCCAGTAGGAAATACATTGGGATTGCCGATCGTGATGATCGCGATACTCCCTTTCGGGACAGCAGCGAAACCAGTCGGATCCGTCTCTCTGAAGCTGAAGGCAGGAACGTTGTCTGAGCTGATATTGATCACATTGCCGTTCAATCCGTGCCAGTCCGTCGTAGCGTCACGATTGTAGCTTTCCGACGCAATCCCCTTGCTGCCTTGCCCGTACCCGATGATTGAGTAGCTATATGCGGGCCCTGGAGCATCCTTGGCCGTGAAATCGGTCCCACCCAGTGGAGATAGATCGAAGTCACCAAGCAAGATCCCTGGTGCTGTACTCGCCAGTACCAGGTTCCTCTCTGTGAGAGTTGTCAAAAACGCCTGCAAGCGGATATTGTCGTTCTTGGCAAAGCAATTTATCTGCTGGAAGTCCAGAGTGGCACGGTTGAGAACAACAACCGTTAGGGTGTTGCCATTGGTGGGGCAGGGTCGACCGGCGTCTGGGTAGAAGTGGGGTTTATTGCCGTCTTCGGGGGTGTAGTCGACCTCAATCCCTTTGATGGGCGACATAGCTACGTGAACCGCGTAAGGGGCAGCAGAGCCATCGGTCGGACCTTGCGCGCCGGCCATTGCTTCGAACTGAAGGCGCGTCGATGTCGCGGCCCCGGAATCACTCTGGATGGTAGCCAGCAGGTAATTCCACCCGTTCTGCAGCTCTTCTCCGACAACCAGATGGCCCTCGAGCGCACAGCCCGAAGCCTCGCAGATAGCCTGTCCGAAGTTGGCCGTTACATCATGGCCGTTCGCCTGGATACGCAGCCCCGACTTGGCCTGGACCGGACCGTACTGTAGCTTCACATCGATATTCCAAGCTGAAATAGTCTGGGCGGGTGCCGGCGAAAGGAACTGCAAAGTAAGCTCGGAATGATCGTTTGCGGATGCAACTGGCGCCGCTTGAGCATAGGCAGAACCGACCAGTCCAAGACATGCGCCAAGTATGCCGGCTAGAATGAAACTCTTTTTGATTACAAATATTCGGTTTTCCACATTCGTCCCTTCGAACTACACGCGCTGGATTCGGCCTGGATGAATTGATAGCCGTTCTCAATCAGCTTAGAAAGGCCAGCTGTCGTCGCGCTAGGGGGGTTGTTACATAAGTGCCAATGTGGTGCTACACACGTTTTAGCTCACTGTGTAAGAGGAGAACCTCATGTACTACGGCGTATCCGCTCGCCTGCTAGATGAGACCCTTTATCCTTGACTACGCTGTTTCTAAAGTGGCCCGCATGAACTGCCCAGCTACCGTAATGTGATTACAATGCGAGTGAAGAAGGAAACTAAAGCTTGGAATGGGCTATGGGGTATGTTTCTCAAACAACGACTTCCTTTCGATTGGGCAGCCTGCTAAAACTCTGCAAGATCGATAATGCTCCCGAGCCCTATCAAAGCCTTTCGACCACACTCCAATTGTGCTGACTTTGGACTGATCGAAGCGCTACTGCGCAAGGTCATTGTCGTGGACGCCGTCATAGATCAGTTCCCTCTTTCCGAGGAATACTGGTGAAAGGAAACCACTCGTCGTTTGACAAGGTGCCGTTCACATAGGGCCCCGCATTCGCTTCGATAACGTGTTGCATGGTCGGACGATCGAAGCCAATGGCCGTAACATTGATCTTCTCGGGCTGGAGACCTGCCTCTCGTAGGCAAAACTTTATTGCGTCGATGGGTGAATATGTGGCTTCTGCTTAAAGCGGATGAAGTTTTCTTCTTCAGCGAAAGCGATCAAAACGCTATCACCGAGAATGCATGCGGCTGGGTTCCATGACAAAGGGTGAGTAATTCTTCGATGCAAATGTTCTCTACCCTCTGATGGGTATGATTCCAATCCCTCATAAGGGCATTGATCTTGTTCATTTAAACCACTTATTTCCATTGGTTGCCCCCCAGGGATTCAGAAGCATTGCAAATAATAGAGTTATAGCTCTTTTCCACAGCGATACCCGCACAAATACCCCACGTTGAAAAGGGGATTCACACCCCGATTATTTGCACTTCTTCATGTCTCCTCGGACTACTGCGGACATCAGCAAGGGTTGATCAGCTCCGGTGCCTGGACGTCGCACCAAGCTCCTTGGGCAGGAGACGCGGCCGGAGAGCCAGGTGTCAATTTAGTTCCAGGATGGAAGCAAGTTGACACAGCCGATGCTAACCGAGCGATTCGCCGATGGGATGCTGCCCCGTGGTCGAATGAGTTTTTACGCGGCACTATAGGAGTCGTCTCGCATTCTTCCCAAG
Organism: uncultured Acetobacteraceae bacterium; assembly: GCA_964658125.1. GTDB lineage: Bacteria > Acidobacteriota > Terriglobia > Terriglobales > Acidobacteriaceae > Granulicella. The sequence goes on from CAZZYB010000002.1 coordinate 23,805, forward strand.
AAGCCTTCTGCGACGGGATTATCAGCTACTCAACAGCCTTGCGACACTTGCCTCCCCGTTTCGCGGCATCAGCATCAGGAGAAATCGCAAATGCACAGCGAACGGAATCGCGGAGTTGTGGAGCTGGCGCACAAAATTGCGCTTCGGATCAATCACCCCCTTAGAGTTTAACTGATCCGATCTTCCCCGCTCGGTGCGGCAAAGAAAACGTTGAGCGCTATCTTGCGCAATCGGATGCCGACTTGAAGCGAGCCTACGGACAATCTATTCGTCGTGGGTCTTGGCGCTTCTCCTTTGGGCGTTATGGGTTGGTCGATCTACACGTCGCGGGTTGAGCGCGGACCATAAAGGTTTAGTCAAATCTGCGCGGAGCCGCCGTCCACGAACAACTCGACTCCATTTACGAAT
>CAZZYB010000002.1:24222-28071 GCA_964658125.1 uncultured Acetobacteraceae bacterium
ACCTTTGCGATCTCGTCAGGATGAGCGACTCGGCCTAGTGGGATCTCGCTGGCGAGACTGGCCAGAAGTTGTTCCTCTTGATCGGTTGGCACGAGCGCAAGCACCCCGGGTGTTCTTGTCGCTCCGGGACTGAGCACATTGACGCGAATTCCCTTTCCGCGAAGGTCCAGGATCCATGAGCGCACAAAATTCCGGACCGCGGCCTTGGTGGCACTGTAGACACTAAAAGCCGGCGTCCCGATGATTGAAACGGTGGAACCTGTGATCAAGATGGAGCCACCTTCTCCCATGAGCGGAAGTGCCTTTTGGACTGTGAAAACGACTCCTTTCACATTGGTCCTGAAAGCTTTCTCAAAGTGCTCTTCGGTGATTTCGCCTAGCGGACTGAATTCTCCTCCGCCTGCGTTTGCAAAAAGTATGTCGATGCGACCGGCCTCTCTGCGGACGAAGTCAAAGAGCCGATCAAGGTCGGCGAGCACACTGACGTCGCCCTGAAATGCGGTCGCCTGGCTGCCGATCTCGCGAACAGCTCGCGCCAAATCATCCGCACGCCTGCCGGTGATGAACACCTTTGCGCCTTCGGTGACGAAACGCTTGGCCGTCGCGAGTCCTATCCCACTGTTGCCGCCTGTTATTACTGCAATCTTTCCGTCTAGCTTTCCCATATTCTTCTCCTTCTTCATGTTGATGTGGACATGTACGTTATTAGCAAAGTTATTGGCTTACTTGAGCGATGGCACCGCGAAACGGACCGTCTCACTGGTGATGACCTTGTGAGTTGCATCGGCCAGTTGGACCAAGACCGTATGAGGGCCTGGGGGGAGTCCAACAAGGATGAGCGTCTCACCACTTGTGTCGACGAAGTGCCAGGGCGCGTCGTCGACAGTGATATGCACATGCCCGATGCGCGGCGACACGGTGAGCGCACCTTTACCGAAGACCGGCAAGAGTCGCAGATTCTCCGCCCGGTACTGGATATACACGCGCCCCTCAGCCAATGGTCCGGCGAGAGGCGAATCGACGACCAGGCTGGCTGCTGCTTCATTTTCGATAGCGATCAAAGGGGAAACACCGATGACATCCCGGGCAGTCTGTGCGTGATTATCCATGACAATTCCTTTCGAAAACTGTTTGTGGAACGACAGCTAGACGCCCCTGTATAGGAGCGCGATGAAGAGGTCCGGCGAGATAAATCCGCTGCCCCACTGGCCGTCGAAAGAGGCTGATGGCTTCCGAGCTACAACCTCTATTTCTGAAGCGCCGGTCTGCTTGAGCGTGGCCACCCTGCCGCGCACTTCCATCAACATCTGCCGGAATGAGATGAGATCGTTTCGGCTGCCGACGGGCCCGTGGCCGCCGACTACGATCGTGGATGGACCGATGAGTGCCAGGGTCTCACTACAGGCAGCAATCATGCCGTCGATGTTTCCACCGCTGGTGTAGTCGATGAAGGGGTAGAACCTGCTGAAAAAGCTATCACCGGCATGCAGTACGTCCGCGTCGGGGAAAAAGACGGAGATATCGGTATCGGTGTGGGCAGGCGTGTATCGGGTGAGAAGTATGTCGTGTGCGTTGACCTTCATGGACCGGGATCGATCGAACGTGACGGTGGGAAGAGCCGCGGATGGGCTGGGCGGGTAAACACCGTCGAACTCGGGGATGAATTGCACGTGTTGCATCCGGGTGAGTGTCTTTTCGTGGGCGACGATCGTAGCCCCGGCAGCGTGCATCCACGCATTGCCGTCCGTATGGTCGAAGTGCCAGTGGGTGTTGATGAGGTATCGCAAGGGATCGGGCGAGATCGACTGAAGGGCCGTGGACATGTGAACCTTCGAGGTGGCGAAACCGCTATCGACGACGAGTTTTCCGTCGGTTCCGGGAAGGACGAGAACATTACCGCCTGAGCCGGAGATGACAGACACACGGTTGCGCAAAGGTTGAATCGTCAACTTTGCGAGCCTGCCAGAAGCGCGCATCTGTGCGGTGGTGATGCCGGCCTTTTGCGCGAACGCTTCAGTGGCCACGCCTGCCAACATTATTGTGGCCGCAGTCCCGATAGTGGATGTGATGAAGTGGCGTCTAGTCTGCATATGTGTTGCCCTCGGGGAGTGACATTGTTTACTGAAGACCTCCGCTTACTCTGAAGTCACAGTAAGCGCTGGTCACATAGCGTTCAATCATGTGTTTCTATGAGTTCAAGTGCCGACTTAGAGTTCAGCCAAGGCACGGTGCACAAGGCTCACCGCGATTGCGCCCTCGCCGACGGCTGACGCGACGCGCTTCACACTGCCGGCCCGCACGTCGCCCACTGCGAACACCCCCGGAAGGCTGGTTTCGAACAGCTGGGGTGCCCGTGCAAGGGGCCACGCGGGACTTGCGTCGCGCGATACGAAGAGGGGCAGGTCTCGTCCGGTGAGGATGAAGCCGTCATCGTCGAGCGCAACGCAGCCTCGAAGCCAGGCAGAGTTCGGGGATGCCCCGGTCATCGCAAAGACATGATGTACAGGGGCCGTGGAGGTGTGCTGCGTCTTGGTGTTGACCCAACTTACTTCTTGGAGATAGTCTTCGCCAGCAAGTCCGACGAGTTCTGAGTCGCATAGCAGATTGATTGACGGATTGCCAACGATTCTCTGGATGAGATAGCGCGACATTGTCTTGTCGAGGTCCGCGGATCGGACAAGCATATAGACTTTGCGAGCCGTCTGCGAGAGAAAAATGGCTGCCTGGCCTGCCGAATTTCCGCCGCCGATAACGACGACCTCTTCATCCAGACAAAGCTGCGCCTCAATGTAGGTTGCACCGTAGTGGATGCCGCGCCCTTCAAAGTGTTGGAGACGAGCAACAGCGGGCTTTTTGTAGCAGGCGCCGGTTGCAATCACGATCGTCCTTGCGAACAGGACGCTCCCATCCTCCATGACGAGTTCGTACGGGTGGCGCCGGCAATTGAGTTGAACGATTGCCCTAGCGACCGCGACTTTGGCGCCAAACTTCTGAGCCTGCGTCGCTGCGCTGGAGGCGAGTTCCTGACCGGAGATGCCGGTCGGAAACCCGAGGTAGTTCTCGATTCTCGAACTGGCTCCGGCTTGTCCGCCGGGCGCGTGGCTCTCGATGACGAGTGGGGCTAAACCCTCGGATGCTGCGTAAACAGCGGCTGCGAGGCCTGCGGGACCCCCACCGACGATGATCAGGTCGCGTAAGAGGCTGTTCTTTACGTTGTCGTTCAGGCCCAGGCAGTCGGCGAGTTCAAGAGCAGAAGGGTTACGTAGAACAGCTTTACCATTACAGATGACGATGGGGATCTCCGCGACGGAAATCCTGAATCGATCGAGCAGGGCCTGCGAGCCCTCATCCACATCCAGATCGATGTAGGTATAAGGGTGACCATTGCGTCCAAGAAATTCTCGCAGGCGAACCGTATTCGCGGAGTGAGCGGATCCAACGATCAGCACATTGCCGAGTTGCCGAGTAATCAACATGAGACGACGAAGGATAAACGCGCGCAGCAACACTTCACCTAGTTGCGCATCCCGAGCAGAGAGTGTGCGCAGTTCCTCGGGACGCACCTCCAGTACATCACCCGTCTGCGTGGCACGCGCCAACACCACCGCTCGCTGCCCACCGATCATGCCGGCTTCGCCTGTAAACATTCCCGGTTTCAGCAACGTGACAGCCCGTTCGCCTTCGCCATCCGTTTGAACGATCTGTACGGATGTGGAGAGAAGAACGTAGAGCGGCACGGCGAGATCACCTGGCTGGTACAGAATTTCGCCACTCTGTACGGAGCGCAGCCGCGCACACGGTCGCACCCTGTCTATCTGTGCGGCGGACAGGAGGGGGTAGGTCTCGGTA
>CAZZYB010000002.1:28081-32987 GCA_964658125.1 uncultured Acetobacteraceae bacterium
GAGCGCGCTCAGGGTCGGGGTGGAAGACATTTCATATCCTCCTCGGGGTGAGGCGACGCAATGCTGTCTTTGCAGAATCGGAAAGCGTGACGACGGCTGCGGCCAACATAATGACATCCTTGACGATCAGGCGGCCAACCCCTGAAAGATAGGGGAAGCCATGATTAGCTCCGCCCAGGGCGGGCACCCAGGCTTCAGGCGTGGTGATCAGAAGCGATAGCGTGGTGCAGGACATGAAGATGAGGAGGACGCTGCCGAGCGCTGAAATTTCCGGCCGGACAGGATAGAGAGCTATCAGGATCCCAATGCAGAGGATCACAACACCCAGGCCATGCGAGAACGTATACGTGTTGTTCTGCATGTGCCAGTCACGATGCTGAAGGTTCAACTCCCCTTCTTTGTTAAGATGTGTCCGGTACTCTGCCGGCGTGTGATAGAAAAAGCTCATCACCGGACTATTTGCCACGAGCGGAACGATGCTGTCGGCTTCGTAGTCGACGAATTTCAGTCCGCCGATCCAAAGCAGCACAATGACCAGAGCGACACGCAGCATGGCCATGGCGATGCGGTCCAGCTTTGCTGCAGCAGTCAAAGCCTTCAACAGCCAGCTTTGAAGCCGGGATACATCTTCAAGACTCCAGGGATCACTCACGGCTACTCCAATCGGGTCGTTCTGCGTTTTGATTTCAATCAGCACGCCGTTAGCTCTCAGCGGCGTGCTGATCGGGTGAGTCGATCGTCTTAGGACTTGAGGAACGCCAGCAGGTCTGCGTTCACTTCATCGGCGTGCGTGACACTCATGCCGTGCGGTGCGCCGGGGTAGATCTTCAACGTCGCGTTCTTGATGATCTTGGAGCTCAAAAGTGCAGAGTCCGCGATGGGTACGATCTGATCCTGATCACCGTGCAGTATCAGAGTCGGGACTTCGATCTTCTTCAAGTCTTCGGTAAGGTCCGTCTCAGAGAAAGCCTTGATACATTCATATGTCCCAATGACAGATGCCTGCATCGACTGCAGCCAGAAGAAGTCACGAACGCCTTGCGAGATCTTTGCGCCCGGCCTGTTGTACCCGTAGAAAGGCATGCTGAGATCCTTCATGAACTGGGAACGATCTGCCACAACGCCGGCACGGAGTTCGTCGAAGGCGGAGATAGGCAAACCGCCGGGATTTTTGTCGGACTGCAACATAACGGGTGGTATGGCGCCCATCAAGACAAGTTTCGAAAGCCGTTTATTACCGTGACGCCCAACGTATCGAGTCACCTCTCCGCCACCAGTGGAATGTCCGACGAGAGTGACGTCCTTCAGGTCAAGCGCTTCGAAGAGCTCCGCGAGATCATCGGCATACGTTTCCAGGTTGTTGCCACCCCACGATTGACCCGAGCGTCCGTGCCCGCGGCGGTCGTGGGCAATCACGCGATATCCTTGCTTCCCCAGAAATAACATCTGTGCGTCCCAGGCGTCAGCGGTCAGCGGCCATCCATGGGAAAAGACGACCGGCTTGCCGGTTCCCCAGTCCTTGAAGTAAATCCGCGTTCCATCTTTTGTCGTAAGCGTATCCATTTGTTTCCTCCTTGTTTTATGCGAACGAAGTTCGCGGGTTGTGGTTTAAGAGCGACGTTACGCCCTGAGGCGTCATGTCAAAATGCGATTGCTTATGCCTTGAAAAAGGTGAGGAGATCCTGATTGACCTTGTCGGCCTGTGTAACCGTCATGCCATGAGGTGCGTCAGGATAGATCTTCAGCGTCGACTTCCCGATGATCTTCGCAGTCAGCACCGCCGTATCGGCTATGGGTACCAGCTGATCCGTTTCGCCGTGCAGGATCAGCGTCGACACATCGATCAATGAGTTTGCGGGAAGATACTGGCCTGCTCTCGCTACAGATGGCAAACCTAACAGAGCAACGGTAGCTGCCGCGCCGAGAAGCACCTGGCGGCGCGTGACCTCCGCCTTGCCCACAAGCTCATTGGCGTAACCAACAGTGGTTTTGGGTGTCGTGATTCCGTTTGGTTCGAACATATTGATCACCTGAACTATTTTTGTAAGTTTCTTTTCAAACCTTTGCCGCATGAGCGGCTTCCTCGCATATTGACTTGATCCCAGCGATATTGCCCATAACGCTCTGCGGAATTTCATGTCTCTCCTGCAGGTAGCGTGGACTGTTGTACGAGATCCACACGGGTCCTTCGACGTCCTCCCAAACAAGGACCTTCAGAGGTAGGTCGATAGCGACGGTCGGGGCGGCGATCATCACAGACGTGCCAGAGTGGGGGTTCCCAAAGATGAGGAGTATCGCGGGTAGCATCTTCAAGCCGGCCTTCGCTGCCTCCTCTGCGTGGTCGATGCGAGCCATGATGCGAAGTCCCCTGGCGACGACGATGCGCTCCAGGATCGCCATCGTATCGAGGGCGGAGTGAGTGCTCTTCAAGTGCACAAGACCGTTATTCAGAGGCATCATCATTGACCTTTCATGAATCGTTCCAGCGTGGACAAACCATAAGTCAGGCTCAGGTTTTGTCCGGCTCCCACGCCTTGGGACACTTCAAGACCAAAGCGTAGCGATGCATTGGTACCGCGTCCATCATGGCTTTCCGTTAGAGAGACACCGCTAACCGTTCGCGAAATCCTTCCGAGCGTCGCCGGTCTCGCTGCTTTTTTCGGTACGGATATCCAAAGAAGTCCTGACTTCACGGCAGCGAAGAGTAGGAGACTAACCAGGATGTTGATCATTGCTGGTGCATCCTTCCAGTCGGGACGCCACCGCTCCATCGAAGCCCGAGCTCAGAGTGATTGACCTGCAGCGTCACGGGCGTAAAACAAATCGGGGTTCCGTCCATCCCGGTTGGTTGCGGTACGAATCCAAGTTCGACGGGCATCAGGCAATGCGGGCAAGCCGACTCCCGCCGCTGCATTTCATAGCCTGGGCGGCTGTTGGGAAAAGGGCGAAGACATTCGGGGCAGGAAGCGAGCAATACCGGAGAGCCGTCATAGTCCAAGGAAATCTCCGAGACCCATACCGGCGCTGGCGAGCGAAGAAAAATCCCGTCGTCACGCCAGAGAGTACTGACCATGTGGATGAGCTGGGCGATGCTTCTTTCCCCTTTGGCGTAGAAGGCATCCGCAGGGACGCCCGCGGGGATGGTTTCTCCCGAGTAGGATCCGCTCATCGCAATGACGCGAATAGCGGGAAACCGTCGACGGACCACCGAGAGAAGTTCATATCCCGACATACCGGGCATGGACAGGTCCGATAGAAGAATGCCGGGGACGTCTTTGCGAATCTCAGCGAGTGCGGCCAGGCCGTCCGAGGCCACCCGCACGTTGTGCCCGCATTCACGGAATATCTGGGATAGAACACTGACGAGCACCGGGTTGTCGTCCACTACAAGCATGTTGAGTGCTTCATTTCGCATCGTCATAGTGCTCCTTTGAACTGCGTTTCCACTGCAATTGAAGTGATCCATCTTCCAAGTCCGGGCCGCGGGGATCGCAATCCCCAAACGATCCAAGGTAACGGTTGACCGCCGACGGCGAGGACGCAGACACGATAACTGCGTGCGACGATGTCGGATCATGTGCGGCCGAGTGACCGGTAGGGCCGCCGCGAAGAGTGGAGGTGGTCGCAAACCTGCTTCTTGCGTTGAGGGCTTGATTTGTCCATGAGTAACCGGCTGTCATCGCGAGAACAATAAAAGCGCCGGGGAGCGCCGCCGGACTACCAACAGGCACGTCGAAGTACCGGCAACCGACACCAACGGCAAAGCTGACGATGAGTCCAAGAATGAATTTCATTCGACTGTCTCCCTACACAAGAAAGACACTAACCGGGCTTCGGTGGCCTGCCTATCATGGGTTTGCATGAGAGCTTCGGCAACGGCACAAGGCAGCGGCGTTCTTAAGAGGAACACCCGATAGGCAGATGCCTTCCATCCCACTAGGCTGCGTCTCAGGGTGAAGTTCATCTCGCCCATATCCCTTTCAAAAGGAAACGACGATGACCTCCACATTGAGCACGACCGAAGTAAAGCAAACACACTACAAAACGATTGCGATCCGCGACGTTGAAATCTTCTATCGCGAGGCGGGCGCGAAGACCTCTCCCGTGCTTCTACTTCTTCACGGTTTTCCGACTTCGTCCAACATGTTTCGGCAGGTGATCGATCGTCTGGCAAAGACCTTTCGCGTGATCGCTCCGGACTATCCCGGCTATGGCTTCAGCAGCATGCCCGATCACAAGAGCTTCGCTTACACCTTCGAAAACCTCGCGAGCCTGATGGGCGACTTCACAGAGAAGCTGGGAGTCGACAAGTACATCGTGTACCTGATGGACTACGGGGCCCCTATCGGACTACGGATGGCTTTGAGGAATCCTGAGAAGATTGCCGGACTCATCGTCCAGAACGGAAATGCCTATGAAGAGGGGCTGCGCGAGTTCTGGAATCCGATGAAGAAATATTGGGAAGCACCTACGCCGGAAAATTTCAAGGGCCTCTTTCTCTCAGACCCTGGCGCGGCGAAATGGCAGTACACCAACGGGGTTCCCGACGCAACGCTGCTCGATCCGTCGACGTGGGTGCTGGACCAGGTCGGACTTGACCGGCCCGGCAACGCCGAAATCCAGTTGGACATGCTGTATGACTACCGCACCAATCTGCCCTTGTATTCAGCGTTCCAGGAGTTTTTTCGCAAGTGCCAGCCACCGACGCTGATCGTGTGGGGGAAGAATGACACGGTCTTTCCTACCGAGGGCGCGCTACCCTACAAGCGGGATCTACCCGAGGCCGAAGTACACCTCATCGACACGGGGCATTTCGCATTGGAGACTCACGGTGATGAGATCGCAGGTCATATTGACACGTTTTTCGCAGCGCGCGGCTAGTGTCCTGGAGGTGCGGTCCGGTCTT
>CAZZYB010000002.1:33016-38117 GCA_964658125.1 uncultured Acetobacteraceae bacterium
CCGCAACGCACAATGCAGGAAGACAGGAGATAGCCTCATGAGTTTTGGCAAATTGGCTTTTACACCTTTGGTCAAGAAACTCCAGGAGCTTCACGGAAGCCGTGCGCAATATGCTCGCATGGAAAAGTCGGCGGAACCGGAGGATCGACTGACTGAGTTTGAGAAAGATTTCCTGGCCGAACGCGACACGTTCTATTGGGCGACCACCGGCTCTACGGGGTGGCCTTATGTGCAACACCGCGGTGGGCCGAAAGGCTTTCTGAAGGTCATCGACGACCGAACGGTGGCTTTTGCGGATTTTCGAGGAAACACACAATACATCACCACAGGAAACCTGATGAGCGATGATCGGGTAGCCATGATCATGGTGGACTATCCTCGTCAAGCCCGTCTAAAGATCCTCGGCCACGTTGAAATATTTGAGGGGAATAAAGCAGAGCCCTGGCTGCCGCGGGTCCGTGTGCCAAACTACAAGGCCGTCATTGAACGGGTGTTCGTGATTCACATCGAGGCCTACGACTGGAACTGTCGTCAACACATTACGCCACGCTATACGGCGGAAGAGGTACGCGATGCGGCCCACTCCATTGAAGAGGACTCAAGAGGGCTTCAGATTGAGAATGATAACTTGCGCAAGGAACTGGCACATCTGCGCGCCGGCCAGGGCTAACCGATTTATCATCCATAGCCTCGCCACTTCACGATACTTTCAGCTTCGCATCATGCCAGTCATGTATCTCTATGATTTCTGAATGATGCGCAGACAACAGTTCCATGGGCTCGTAATGGAAGAACATAATACCGGGCGCGAAGCGGGGCAAATAGGATCACTTTGTCGACGCGATGGCCAACTCAAATGGTCCTCGTCGATAGAGAGACTTCAAGGAGCGCCACATGCCTACCGATATGCCAAATACTTCCCGCCGCCGCTTTCTCACAGCAGCTGGCGCCTCGACCGCCGCTGCCCTCTTTGCCACACAGAGGATCACCGCAGAAGCACCTGGAATCCTGCCTGATGAATCGACTTCGCCTGCCGCATCTCCGTCGATGGGGTTGCACCAGAGTGATACGGCGGTAGTTTTCATCGATCCGCAAAACGACGTACTGAGCGAGACCGGAAAGGCGTTTGAGGCGGTTCGCGAGAGCCTCAAAGAGAACAACACAATCGCCAACATGGAGAGGATTTTCAAAGCGGCGAAGAGGCATGGATTCCAGGTGTTCATCTCGCCGCACTATTTCTTTCCGGAGGACAAGGGGTGGAAGTTCAACGGGCCGCTCGAAGCGGATGAGTCGAGTACAGATTTGTTTGCGCGCAAAGGCCGGCTGTCTGTTGCCGACTTCAAAGGATCTGGAGCTGACTGGCTCGAGCGTTTCAAACCCTATATCGAGGACGGCAAAACAATCGTGGCCTCACCGCATCGGGTGTGGGGTCCGCAGACAAACGACCTTGTGCTGCAACTCCGCAAACGGAGGATCAGCAAAATTATTCTCGGCGGGATGCTGGCCAACATGTGTGTTGAGTCGCATCTGCGAGAGTTTCTGGAGCAGGGTTTCGAGGTCGCCATTGTGAAGGATGCGACCGCCGGACCAAGACACCCGGTCTGGGGTAACGGTTACAACGCTGCACTGATCAACTATGCCTTCCTTGCTCACGCGGTTCTGACTACAGACGAGACAGTCAAAGCCATGGAGCGGGGCTAGTATCGCCTATAGTCCAGACGGCGCGGGGTTCTGATCCATTGACGTCTATAGTTGTTCGACTTTGGAGGGGAGATCTTCATGAAACGAATCGCATTGATTTTGCTTGTTTTAATCGCGGCGGTGATCGGCGTCGCCGTCTCGCAGTCGGCCTCCATCGGCCATCCGACTGAAGTGAGTACATCTGTCGCCGGCATCAAGATATTTCCTGGCTACAGAGACTGGAAGTTGATTTCTGTGGCCCACGAAGAGGGCAACCTCAACGACATTCGTGCCATCCTCGGCAACGACAAAGCGATCAAGGCATTTCGGGAAAACAAACTTCCTTTCCCCGATGGCGCAGTGATTGCACGGACCGCGTGGAAGATGGTTCCATCGGAGGAGAACAACAAAGTGTTTGGCCGGGCCCAATCATTCGTTGCCGGGCCTGCACCAGTGTGGCACCTGCAGTTTATGGTCAAAGACTCGAAGAAGTATGCTGCGACGGGCGGGTGGGGGTTCGCTCAATTTGATGGGGATGGGAAACCTGCCAGCGAGGCGACGCTGAAGCCCTGCTTTTCTTGCCACGCACCATTCAAGGCACGCGACTTTGTATTCACTCATTACGCACCGTGATATCAGAGATATTTGCTTGAAGGGATCATGATGAAAATTGCCATCGCCGCCGACCATGCTGGTTTTGCTCTGAAGGAACAGATCCGTGAACTCATTGCTCCACTAGGACACGATGTTCTAGATATGGGAGCCCACAACGCCGATCCGTCCGACTATCCGGACTTCGCTGAGCGGGTTGGCGCGCGGCTAATGACGGGTGACGCGCATCGCGGCATTCTCATCTGTGGATCGGGCATCGGCGTTTGTGTCGCGGCCAACAAGATGCCCGGCGTTCGAGCGGGGATCTGCCACGACACCTACTCCGCGCATCAAGGCGTGGAGCATGACGACATGAACACGCTGGTTATGGGGTCGAGGATTGTCGGGTCTGCCCTCGCATGGGAAATCGTTCAAGCCTACCTCGGAGCGACATTCGATGCATCCCAGGAGCGATTTGTCCGTCGACTCAACAAAGTGAAAGCAATCGAGAGACACTACATGCTTCCCGCAGGGAAGTGACACCTCGGTGTTCGGTGTGCGTGAGGAATTGCCGCTCGTAGCGGACGGTTTCTAAACAACCATCCCGCGGGGAGACCTGGTCAGGATGACTTTAGGTTCCGCGCGTGGCACTGGCATGAACAGCCGAACAAGGAGCGGTAGAGGCGCTGTTCCTTGATGCGACCTCCCGGGTCCGCATCGGAAGCCCAGCCCCTCATTAAGTGCAAACACTAATACAAACCCCCAATAGGCAAGGCCTGAAGCCACAGCTATGTTCGATAGCAGGACGTGGACCCCATCCACTCACATAGATTTTTCAAGGAGCCAATATGCTAACTACTGCCAAATCATCCGAGACGATAAAGGTGCACTACAACACCATGCGCATTCGGGATCTCGACGTGTTCTATCGCGATGCCGGCCCGAAGGATGCGCCCGTGCTCCTTCTTCTACACGGCTTTCCAACGTCGTCTAATATGTTTCGCAATTTGATTCCTCGGCTGGCGCAATCGTTCCGCGTCATCGCTCCGGACTACCCCGGGTACGGTTTCAGCAGCATGCCCGACCACAAAGCGTTTCCTTACACCTTCGAAAACGTGACCAGCATTGTCGAAGAGCTGACTCAGAAACTCGAGCTGACCAGGTACACACTCTATGTCATGGACTATGGAGCACCGATCGGCTATCGGCTCGCTCTGCTCCATCCTGAGAAGATTTCGGGGCTCATCGTGCAGAACGGCAACGCCTACGAGGAGGGGCTGCTCAAGTTCTGGGATCCGATCAAAACATACTGGAACGACGCGACTCCAGAGAATCGCGCGGCGCTGACTTTCATGGTGAGCCCCGAAACCACGAAGTGGCAATATCACAACGGTGTCAGCGACCCGGGTCTGCTGGACCCAACGACGTGGACGCTCGACCAACTGCTTCTTGATCGCCCCGGCAACGGCGACATCCAGTTGGATATGCTCTTCGACTATGGGTCGAACGTCCCCTTGTACCCTGCGTTCCAGGCGTTCTTTCGCCAGTACAAACCGCCAACCCTGATCGTCTGGGGCAAGAACGACTTTATCTTTCCGCCAGAGGGCGCGGTGCCCTACAAGAGGGATCTGCCGAACTTGGAGACGCACTTGATCGATACGGGCCACTTTGCTCTGGAGACCCACGGTGAAGAGATCGCGCAACATATCGAGAAGTTCTTCGGATCGTGAACCAGGTAACGCCATAAGGTGCCGAGAGAAGCTGAAAAAACAGGCGGACGGGCAAATGCCGTCCGCCTGTAATGCTTACAGACTTGTGGTCGACCCATTTAGCGGCGCATATAAGGAATGTTTAGGAAGGCCGGTTGGGATGGACAATTGTGAATGCTAATCCATTCACGGCCACCATAGCTTACTTCGCGCGCCGGTGAAGAGCATTACAACGCGAAACCAACTGCGACGCCAGGATTAAGCTCCACGAAGCGGTCCCTCAGCCCCGCAACCTGGAAGGCATCGATGAGACCTTGCTGGCTCTGGGTGTAATGACGCCAGCCCACAGTGTGGACCGCGACGATCTGAGCGTCACGAAACGTCGTAGCCGCTTCGACAGCGTCATTCGTATGATGACCCAATGCTCTTGACCCGGATGGGCGGCCTACGCTTCCTGACCGACCGCACCTTCGATGGGCCGCAGGTCTAAGTAGGAATTAACCTCTCTTTTGCGAAGCAATCCTGGTCAACGGAACTAATCGAGTGAGCCTGGTTGTTGTAGACCAGGTTATGAGACTCTGGGCCTGGTCGACTCAAAGAGAAACCACGAGCGCCGCTGCGCCTGGTCGATCCAGTTTTCCAGCAGGCTTGCGGTTGCCACATCACCCGCATCACCACACAGGGTGTGTACCGCACGCATGCTGAGCACAATTCCCTTTTCGTTTTGATGAAGCTCACTCAACATGTCGCCCGGGGTTACATAGTCGGCATCATTATCAGAGATGCGTTGCAGGCGTGCGATATGGCCGATGGAACGGATAGTTGTGCCGCCAATCTTTCGGACACGCTCGGCAATTTCGTCTGTGACACTGAATAGCTGCTCCGCATGGTCGTCCAAAAGCAGATGGTAGTCGCGGAAATGTGGTCCGCTCATATGCCAATGGAAGTTCTTAGTCTTCAAATAAAGACAGAAGACATCGGCGAGGAGGGTATTCAAAGCGCACGCAATGTCATCCACAGCATGGGAGTCGATGTCGGAATGATTGATCAGCGGCGCTTGTTGCTTCCGTATCACTTCACTTTTATTTTTCATATTTCCACCTCTTCTACATGAGTGCTTA
>CAZZYB010000003.1:0-30496 GCA_964658125.1 uncultured Acetobacteraceae bacterium
GAAGCGGACGTTTCTGGGGCCGGGGACTTCCGGGCTGGAAACGACGACGGTGTCGCCTTGAATTCGTGCAGTCGCAGGAACTAAGTGTCCATCTGTGCCTGCGATCACAAACCAGTCGAGAGCCTTGCCATCGCTGGAGATGAGACCTTTTCCGATGTGGTCGAAGTGGAGCACAGCCTCGTTGCCCTTGATCTCCATGCTATGAAAGCGCGGACCGGACGGGTCAATCTTCTTATGGCCGTAGTTCTCGGCAAGCGCCCAAAGAGCGAGGCGCTCGCCTACTTCTTTCTTGTGCGGTGGGTGGATGTTTGTAGGATCGCCAATGTCGGTGGTCACGATCATCCCAGTGTCCGGCAATGTAAGCACAGCTGACTGGGCTTCCCAGAAGATGGGTTCCACATCCGGCGAATGGACGAATTGTGGCCGAGTGACGGAGTAGAGCAGAGGAGGGAGTTGAACATAGTAGAACGGCAGGCTGCGGCTCCAGTCGGCACGCCAACTGTTGATGAGCGCGGCCATCTTGCTGGCGTAAATTGCTCCATCCTGGTTGTAGACGTTCGATTCGCCTTGATACCAGAGCACACCTTTGAGCGCGTACGGTACGATCGGATGGATCATGCCGAAGTAGAGGGTGCTGATACGCGTTCCCTGGTACTGTACGCGTGGGGTTTCCGCCGCTTTCGCGAAGTCGGCGAGAGCTGGATCCGCAGCGAAGCCCGAGGGCGGCGTCCAGGCTTCAATGTGCGTCCCACCGGCCGTAGCTTCGATGAGACCGATGGGAGTACCGAGTTCCTGATAGAGCTTGCGGCCGAAGTAATAGCAGGCTGCAGAAAACTTGACCTGGTCGAGCGAGCCCGGGGTCGTTGGAACCCAACCTTTCCACGGATAGTCAGGGGGATCTCCGGTCGTCGTCTTGATGTCGCGGGCTGGGGTGTCCGGCTCAGCGATCTCAATATTCATGAGCCGGATAAGTGGATAGTTGGCCGCAGCGAGCTCTTGCTGATAGTTGATAGTGGGGACGGGTTGCCCCCGCCAAAGGCCGAGGGGTTTCTGCATGTTGGATTGGCCGGAGCATAGCCAGACCTGCCCAACGAGCACATCATGGAAGGTCACAGTGCCGGCGCCGGTTACGGTCAGATCCTGGGGCTGGGCCGAGATGTCGAGGGGATCGAGTTCGACCTTCCATGCGCCGTCGGCCGAGTCCGCTGAGGTCTGCTTCGTCTGTCCCGCGAAGGCGACTGTGATGGATGCTCCGGGAGCGGCCCAGCCCCAGACAGGCACGGGCTGGCCCGACTGAAGGACCATGTGATCCCCGAAGACGTGGGGCATGCCCAGCGGGTTCTGCTGCTGCGCCCGCGAAGCGTGAGCGTAGTAGGCGAGCAGAAGGAGGGCCGGGATGCTGGACCGAAGACTGAGCATTGAAAGGTTTATCACCTGGATGAATTGGACCTCGGAGTAGATCGCAACGCGAAACAATAGCACATTCTGGATCGGAGATTCCAACCCCACGCATGGCTGACATCGCAAGGCTTCGTGCGATCGTTTCATCGTATCGAGTGATGGCTGTACCAGCTCATCGCTGAAGTGGTGGATCCAGACTACGCCGCACTAGAGCGTATGAACCCAGAACAGTACGGTGGTAGAGCTTTATGTCGTTAGGCACCACATTGCTACATCATTCAAGTTGATCGTCCCATACTGCAACTCGCACTGTCCTCGGCGAGATCAACTGCCGGGCACACTCTGGTGGAGCAGCGATGCCTCAGGTCGAAGAAGGTAATTGGTGCGTAATTGGGAACTAGCAGTATCGACGCAAACGACTAGATCTGCTAGTTGTTTAGGGCTCGATCTCTTTCCAATCCTGTAGTCCGCGAACTACACTCTACGGGTCGATCTGGCCTCGGTTGATGGCGCCACCTCGCACAGCGGAGACTGCGCGAATGAAGAGTGTTTGGACGTGGATTCTGGCGGCTGGGTGTTGCAGCTGCGGAATTTACTACGCAGCATCGGGCCGTTCTCCAGCGTATGCGGCGGGGCAGAAGGGACCCGGCCAGGCGCAACCGGCGCAGGCGAACGACGGTTCCGTGGGAGCTGAGACCGTGAATCCCCCTGCGGACGGTTTCGCGACCATCGTTAAGCCGATGATCAAGGCGGACTGCGCAACTTGTCATAACGCACTCAAGTTGAAAGGCGATCTCGATCTCGAGCGGTTTCTCACGATGAGCAGCGCGGCTGCGCTGAAAGAGCGTGAAATTTTCACGAAGGTGGTTGACAAGCTACGAGCCGGTGAGATGCCGCCCGACGGCCATCCTAAGCCTTCTCCCCCACAGATCGCCGCCGCTACGGAGCAGATCGAGCAGTACTATGCGCAGGTGGACAGCCATGCCGAGCCAGATCCAGGGCGAGTGACTGCACACCGCATGAACCGGTTCGAGTACAAC
Source organism: uncultured Acetobacteraceae bacterium (assembly GCA_964658125.1). Classification (GTDB taxonomy): domain Bacteria; phylum Acidobacteriota; class Terriglobia; order Terriglobales; family Acidobacteriaceae; genus Granulicella. The sequence continues at coordinate 2,442 of CAZZYB010000003.1, forward strand.
AACACGGTACGCGATCTGCTGGGCGTAAATGTTCGACTCGCGGATGACTTTCCGCCCGATCCTTACGGCTATGGATTCGACAATGTAAGCGACGTGCTCTCGGTTTCGCCGATCCTGACGGAGAAGTATCTGAAGGCTGCGGAACGTGCCGCCAAAGCCGCTATCCAGACCGGACCTCCAGGGAAAATTCTGGCTGTGCGCTACGAGTCCCAGGCGCTGGGACAGCAGTTTCACATGCATGTTCAGACGGTGCATGACTTCCCTGCCGAGGGTCTCTACAACCTGCGGGTGGGCTGGGAACAGGGCGAGGCTACGGGCTTTCACATGACCGGGCATATTTTTCTGGATGGCAAGGAGATGCTTGACCTGCCGATAGTCTTTGCCACCACCCAGGACCGGGCTTTCTACGCGAGGAACGTTGCGATCACGCAGGGGCCTCACCTGATCGAGGCGCAGATCGATGTGCCGGCAGGGTTTCATGGACGGATGCCGTATCCGACCGTGATGGAAGTGATGGGTCCGTATAAGCAGCTCCCCAGGGAGCAGACAGCGAGTTACAAGCGCATCTTCTTCGAGGGTCCGCCAACGAAGAGCAATCGGATAAAGTACAACCGCGAGATTCTGACGAGACTGGCGCACCGCGCTTATCGCCGCCCCGTCACGAAAACGGATATTGATCGCCTGGTCCACTTGAGCACACAGGTCTGGAGCCATGGCGGCTCCTTCGAGGAGGGTATCCAGGTTGCGGTTGAAGCAATCCTGATGTCCCCCGACTTCTTGTTTAGGATCGAACAGGACCCCATCGGCGACCGCATTCACCCGGTGAGCGATGTCGAACTGGCCTCGCGGCTCTCCTATTTCCTTTGGAGCAGCATGCCGGATGACGAATTGTTATCCGCGGCGGAAAAGGGAAGCCTGCACGTTCCGGAGATATTGCACCGCGAGGTGCGGCGCATGATGTCGGATCCCAAGGCGCACGCGCTTGCGGAGAACTTCGGCGGGCAGTGGCTGGAGACGCGCAATCTTCAATATCAGAATCCGGACAGCAAAGCGTTCCCTGAATACGATGTCGAGCTGCGTGATGCGATGCGTACCGAAACCGAGATGTTTTTCGAGTCTATTGTGAGTGAGGATCGCAGTGTTCTCGATTTCCTGGATGGCCGGTACACGTTCCTCAATGAGCACCTGGCGAAGTTGTATGGCATTCCCGGCGTGCAAGGCCGCGAGTTTCGGCGGGTCGAATTGGACGGCACCGAGCGCAGCGGGGTGATCACCCAGGCCAGTGTTCTCACCTCTTCGTCGTACCCCACACGGACTTCTCCGGTGATTCGAGGAAAGTGGATCCTCGAAAATATTCTGAATACCCCGCCACCGCCGCCGCCGCCGAACGTTCCTGCTCTCGACGACCAGGGTGAGAAGACCGCCGCGTCGGTGCGGCAGAGGCTGGAAGCGCACCGCGCAAATCCGGTCTGCGCCGGATGCCATGGGCGCATGGATCCTCTTGGGTTTGCGCTAGAGAACTATGATGCCATCGGCAGGTGGCGAACCGCAGATGGCGAGACGAAGGTCGACGTCAGCGGTCGCCTTCCAGATGGCAGGACGTTCACGGGAGCGGCGCAACTCAAAGCGATCCTGCTGGCGGATTCGCCGAAGTTCGTTCATGGACTGACGGAGAAACTGCTCGTTTATGCGCTCGGCCGCGGACTTGAAACGTCTGACGAGCCGACAATCGAGAAGATCTCGAACAACGTGGAGAAGAATGGATACCGCTTTTCCGTACTGATCGATGGCGTTGTAGACAGCATGCCGTTTCAGATGCGAGAGCGTGAGAGCAGCCCGGCTCGAAATCTGCAAACTGCAAGCTTCACGGGAAAACCAAGCTCAACAAGCGCCTCGGCTGGGAGCAACAGATGACAAGGACGTTATCGCGTAGAACTCTGCTGAGAGGTGCCGGCGCCGCCATCGCGCTGCCGTGTCTGGATGCCATGTTGCCTGCGTTTGCGAAGACTACTCCGGAGGCGCCGACGCGGATGATGTACGTCTATGCCCCGACTGGGATGATGCCGGCGACGTGGACGCCTGCTACCACCGGAACGGATTTTGAGTTCCAGCGCGTGATGAAGCCCCTTGAAAAGTCCAGGAAGGACATCCTCGTAATGACCGGCCTCGGGGCACACGACCTCGGGGTGAGCCTCAACGACGGCCCCGGCGATCACGCACGAGCTGTCGCGAGCTACCTAACGGGCGTACGGCCGCGGAAGACTCTTGGCGCGGACCTCCATGCCGGTACCTCCGCGGATCAGATAGCGGCGAAGGTGCTCGGGCAGAAGACGAGGTTTTCATCCCTTGAGGTTTGTTGTGAAGACAGCCGCTCCGTCGGCGAGTGCGACTCCTACTCCTGCGCATACCAGACTGTCTCTTATAAGTCGCCCACCGAGCCGCTTCCCCCGGAGATGAATCCGCGCCTACTGTTCGAGCGCATGTTCGGCGACATGGATGTAGGCGCGAATCCCGCGCAACGGAGGAGGCAGGATTTCGAACGCAAGAGCATCCTGGACCTGACGATGGGAGAGACGCAGAGCCTGAAACGCGATCTGGGGGCGACGGACCGGCGCAAGCTGGATGAATACCTTACCTCGGTTCGGGAGATGGAGGCGCGTCTGGATAAAAGCCAGAAGGATGCTCTGCAGTTGATCCCGCCTGGTCTTGAGAAGCCGAGCGGTATCCCCGCGAACTATGCGGAGCACGCACGCCTGATGTACGACCTGATCACGATTGCGTTTCAGACAGACATGACCAGGGTTGTAACTTTCATGCTCGCGAGAGAAGGCGGCGTGCGTCCTTATCCCGAGATTGGAGTTCCCGAGGCGCATCACTCGATCTCGCACCACGGGGGCGATCCGGTACTGATTGAAAAGCTGACCAAGATCGAGTGTTACCACATGGAGCAGTTTGCTTACTTCGTCGAGAAGATGAAAGGGACGCGGGAGGGCACGGGCTCACTTCTGGACCATAGCGCAATCGTGTATGGTGCTTCGCTTGCCGATCCGAATCACCACGACCACGATCACTGTCCTACGCTGCTGGCCGGCAACGCAGGAGGCAAGATCAAGACGGGGCAGCATGTCATCTTCAAGCAGGGGACCCCGATGAGCAATCTGCACCTGACGATGCTGGATGTGGTCGGGGTGCCAACCGACAAACTGGGCAACTCCGACGGCAAGCTGGATTTTTTAACCGGTGTATAGCGGCGATTGCGCTCTACCTTTGTGCGAGGAAAATACACATGCAGCGTAGGCAATTTTGTAAGCTGATTGCGGCCGCAACTGCGGCAACCACGGTCCCGACCACAGTTGCAGCTGCGCAGAACGCGCCGGCGGCCGACTGGCCCGCAATAGCGGACTGGTCCGACAAAGCGGCCGCGGCCGATGTAACGCAGGAGCATGCTTCTCCAACTTATAAGAGCTTCGACACGCTGACCGAAGACTACGCGGCCTTTTGCGCGAAACCCGCCGCTCAGCGCCGGTTTTATCAGTACCACGACGGTCAGGTTGTCGAGGTTAAGCTGGATGAGAAGACCTGGACCATACCCTACAGGGGCCGGCCCATGGAGCTGCCGGCCTTCAGCGGTATGTGGTATGGCGTTCCGATGAAGTCCCCAATCCCGGGACTGAACGGTGAGGGTCCCTATCAGCCGACATGGGAGTCGCTGCTGGAGTATGAGGCCCCCGAGTGGTATCAGGATGCCAAGTTCGGGATCTGGGCACATTGGAGTCCGCAATGCGTCGCGGAGGACAGCGACTGGTACGCGCGGAGTATGTACGACCAGACCTCATCGCAGTACAAGTTTCAGGGGGACCACTACGGTCATCCGTCAAGATTCGGCTACAAGGATCTGTGCGCTCAGTGGACCTTGCTGAACTGGCAGCCCGAGGAGCTGATGGCCCAGTACAAGAAGGCGGGTGCCCGGCTATTTCTCGCGCTCGCCAATCATCACGACGGGTTCGACTCCTGGAACTCCAAGCACCACTCTTGGAACTCGGCAAACATCGGCCCGCATCGCGATGTGGTGGGCGGATGGGCCGCTGCGGCACGTGCGCAGGGGCTTCGCTTCGGGGTCACGGTGCACCAGGCGAGGAACTGGTGGTGGTTTCAGGCCGCACATGCCTCAGACCAGACAGGCGCGCTCGCGGGGGTGCCGTACGATGGCCGCATGACCATGGCCGATGGGAAGAACCAGTGGTGGGAGGGGATGGACCCGCAGCGGCTTTACGGCGTGAAGCATCCGGTGAAGGCCCTGCCCGACATCTCGTACGTGAAGAACTTCTACGATCGAACCCGCGATCTGATCGATCAGCACAATCCGGATCTGCTGTATTTCGATGACGCTTTGCTTCCGCTCGGCTGGGCCGGCATGAATATCGCCTCGTATTACTACAACCATAACCTGGCTACCCACTCGAACAAGATGGAGGCCGTACTTAACATCAAGATCGTTCCCGACCGCCTGGCAAAGGCAGTGGTCGCTGATTACGAACGTGGTATCACCAGCAAGATCATGCAGTACCCGTGGCAATCGGAGACATGCATCGGGAGCTGGCATTACAACAGGAAGCTCTATACCCAACCCGGGCAATATGGCGGCTATATGCCTCCACGCGACGCCATTCACTGGTTGGTGGATACAGTGAGCAAGAACGGAACATTCATCCTGGATATCCCGGGCAAACCGGATGGCACACTCGACAGCAAAGAGATCGCGGTGCTTGATGGGATCACGGCGTGGATGGAACTCAACAGCGAGGCGATCTACGACACGCGGCCGTGGAAGGTGTACGGCGAGGGACCGAATGCTGTGAACGCCGGCGCGTTTCAGGGCAAGAGTGTGACCAAACTGGGCCCGAAAGACATTCGGTTCACGAGGAACAAAGCCAATACCGTAATCTATGCGATCGCTCTGGGATGGCCGGCGGAGCCCTTCGTTGTGAGCTCACTGGGAACATCGGCAGCGACAAACCCGGGCAAAATCCTTCATGTGCAGTTGCTCGGAACGGACCAAAGGATCAACTGGAAACAGGATCCAGCGGGACTGCGTATCGAACTGCCGAATGCATATCATCCGGAGACCGCTTATGCGGCCGCACTCAAGATTAGCGTGGCGTAACGCGGCAATCAGGCCTCGATGCGGGATTCGTAAATATCGTGAGCAATGGCTCCGTTCCTCACGTCTAACTCTCGAAAGGTTACTCATGCAAACGGCCCATTTCGGTCACAATGTAGTAGGTAGAACTGGAAAAAGGATTGGGAGCAGATGGGCGATATGTCTGCTCGTTTCGCTCGTCTGCGTCATGCTCGTCCCGTTTGAGCCCTCTGCTGGAGCGCAGAGTTCGTCGCCTAAGTGGAGGGACGTGGCATCCTGGGATAACCTGCACCCGATCGTAACTAAGAACATCGTATATGCGAATGTCCCGGTACCTGGGAATCCGAGTGCAAACCCGTTTCCGGGGATACCCGAAGGGATTGTTGCGCCTGTTCCGAATTCCGTGGATGCTGCAAAGGGAACGATGGATCTCCACTTGGACGTGCTGCAGATGCCGTCGGCGCAACCGACTCCGGTTGTTTTGCAGTTACATGGTGGCGGTTGGATCCGCGGGGACCGGCCCTCGGAGTTCGGGACGTTCCGAGCGTTCCTGGCTGCGGGGATGAGTGTCGTCACGGTGCAGTATCGGCTCGCGAAAGATGCGGCCGCTCCAGCAGCGATTCAGGATGTGAGATGCGCTCTCGCATGGATCAAAGCGAACGCGAAGCAATATAACTTTGACCCGATGCGTGTGGTGACCTACGGCGAGTCGGCGGGGGGCCATCTTGCCTTGATGGCGGCTTATGCGCCAAGTTCTTTCACGCCCCCAAGCTGCAGCGATCAACCCAGGATAGTAGCGATTCTTGATTTTCTTGGGCCTACCAATCTGGCCGAGGGTTTGACAGAAGGTGGCAGCGTCGACTTTACGCATCAGTGGCTGGGCGCGGATGAGCCACTGACACGGTACAGTGCAACGGAACCGGCGGGCGGCACGAAGCAACATGTTACCTGGCCCCAACCTGATGAAAAGACCTTGGCCAAGGCGAAGTTGATGTCACCAATGACGTACATTCGCAGCGTTCTGCCGCCCACTTTTATTGTGTATGGGGACAGCGATCGTACGGTTTTCCCATCACAGGACATCCAGCTGGCGAAGGCCCTCAGCGCCGTTGGTGTTCCGAATGGAGTTGACGCAGTAAAGGGCAGGGGTCACGGCGGATTCACGAAAGAGGAGAACGACACGTCGAAGTTGCTCTGCCTCGAGTTCCTTCAGGCGCACGGGATTATTCAATGATTCAACACCTGCGAAGCCCCGGTTCGATAAGGCTGCGGAATGCCGCATCTTACGGAATTATGCACCAAGTTAAGCGCGGTAGCAGATGCTTGCCTAGCTTCTTCGCCTTGGCGGCAGTGGCGCGGTAGGCTTCTGGACGCAATCCGCCTTTTACTATAACGTTACAGGAAAGCGAGATCAAAAGTCTCGAAACCACGCAGCCGAGGGAAAACGTGCATTACAAACGTCTGGGCGGAACTGGTCTTTTGACCTCGGAGATTGGTTTTGGTGCCTCACCACTCGGAGATGTTTTCGGTCGCGTGGAGCCTGACGAGGTCAAACGTGTGACCTTGACCGCGATTGAGCAAGGAATCAATTTATTTGACGTTTCTCCGTTCTACGGGCGCACGCTTGCGGAAGAACGCCTTGGTGCCGCGCTTGAGGGTCATCGTCACGAAGTCATCCTTGCGACAAAGTGTGGCCGGTATGGGGAACGCGTCTTCGACTTCTCGAAGGAGACGATCTGCAGAGAAATCGATGAGTCGCTAACACGCCTTCGCACTGATTACGTGGATATTCTCCACGCGCACGATGTCGAGTTCGGCGACCTGGACATGATCATGCACGAGACACTGCCTGCCATGCGTGAGCTGCAACGTGCGGGGAAGGCCCGCTTCATCGGAGTGACAGGTTACCCTCCTGATCTGCTTGGGAAGATCATCACGGAGGGCGATGTAGATGTCGTCCTTAGCTATTGCCACTACGACCTCCTGATGAATGACATGGATGACGTGTTGACACCTGCGGCCGCGAAAAAAGATATCGGACTCATCAATGCCTCGCCCTTGCACATGGGCTTGTTGAGTGGTCTATCGTCGGTTCCAGACTGGCATCCCGCTCCCGAGAGCGTAAAAACCGCCGCGTCTAAGATCGTTCAACTCTGCAGAGCGGAAGGCTTGAATCCCGCGGTCGTCGCACTGAGATTTTGCCTCGATCATGCCTATGTCAGTTCCACCTTGATCGGCATGTCGAGCGTTTCGGAAGTGTCGGCAAATCTTTCAGCACTTGAACTGTCTCTGAATCCTGGGATAGCCGCGGAAATTCGCGCTCTTGCCCGCGAGGCTTTCAATGTGAATTGGCGCTCTCCGCCTATGGACTTCAAGCATTCTGTGGCGGTCAAGTCGATCCCGATTGCTTGATGTAGAGGTCCATAAAAACTTGAGCATCAATGAAATAAGCTGTGGTGTCCTGTAGCGGCGCAAATGGTGCAGCGTTCGCTGCTTCGCGTAATACTGGATGCCTATCAAAGCCGGTGGCCGAGACTCCATCGAATGTCCTGTCACAAGGCGCGGACACTCGAATATCACAACCATCTTTGTGTGTCAGGAAGGGCACGCTGTAACCTAACCGCATGGCCGTAACGTTGAAAGACATCGCTCAGGATATCGGCGTATCGATCATTACTGTTTCGAAGGTGCTTCGTGGACACTCCGACATCGGCGCGGAAACCCGTCGCTTAGTCCTGGAGCGCGCGAAAGAACTGAATTACAAACCCAATCTCGCTGCGCGAACCCTGGTAACCGGGAGAAGCTCGCTGGTCGGGCTCGTCGTCCCTGACTTGCTACATCCCTTCTTTGTAGAGATTGCCAATTCATTGGCGCGCGAACTCAAAGCCAAGGGGCTGTACCTCATCATCGCTTCCTCGGAGGAAAATCCATCGATGGAAGACGAGACGATCGAGCACCTGTTGGCGCATCGTCTCGATGCGCTCGTCGTTTCTTCCTGCGCCGCGCACGCTTCAGACCTGCTTCAACGAATCCAGAAGCAGGGCACTCCGTTGGTGCTCCTCGACCGGTCGTTCAAGGACTTCAAAGCAAACTTCGTGGGCTCGGATAACGTGGAGATGGGACGTCTTGCTACGGAACATCTACTTAGCCTGAAGAGAAAGCGCATAGCCCATATCCGAGGTCCGGAGAACTCGATCGGAAGGGGCCGTCTGGAAGGGTACCGCTCCGCTCTCGACCGCCGCGGAATTGGGATTCGCGAGCAGTTTATTGTGTCCACATCAACTGTCGACGTGGACAGCACCCGCCAGGGACAGCAGGCGATGGAGAAGCTTCTCGCTCTGAAACCGCGTCCCGACTCGGTATTTTGCTACAGCGATCCGATCGCGATTGGGGCCATGCAGACGATCTTGTCTGCTGGACTCAGAATACCGGCCGACATTGCGGTGATTGGCTGCGGAAACCTGCATTACGATGGATTTCTTCAGGTGCCGCTCAGCAGCGTGGATCAACGGAGTAGCGCTTTGGGAGAGAAAACCGCGAAGCTTCTTCTATCGTTATTGAAGAAGAAGGACGATTTAAAGCCCAATTTCAAGGCTGTCGCCGTTGTAGCCAATCTCGTCGTTCGGCAGTCGACTCGGAAACCTTGATCGATAAGCCTATCTCCAGACCTGCATCGATCGAACGCCGCGGAATACGTGTCAATATCTACGCCGAACGAAGTATTCTCACCAAAAACTGTAACGCTAACGTTAACCTTGACATTCGATAATTCAGGCGTATAGATTGGCGCACACGTTAGAAAGCCGCCAAAGCCGCGGCAAGTGTTCCGGCGACATTCGATTATTGGAGGACGTTGTGCACAAAAAATTATTAAAGCGGACTGTTTTGGTGGGATCGCTTCTCTTAGCGTTCTTCGCCGGTCTCACGCCGCTGCGCTCGCAAATTCTTACAGGATCTATTGCCGGCGTGGTGTCTGACACCAGCGGCGCCAGAGTTCCCAACGCGAATGTGACTATTCGGAACAACGAAACCAGCGCCATGCGCAAGGTGCAGACGAACAGCGACGGGGCATTTGGCGTAACTTCTTTGCAGCCCGGAAACTACGCCGTATTGGTGTCCTCGAGCGGTTTTAGCGTATCGAATGTCGCAGAAGTCCAGGTGGAACCGGGCGCTACTGCTCGTGTTGACGTCGCACTCCAGATAGGGACGCAGAATCAAGAGGTGAGCGTCTCTGCCAATTCCTCAGTTCTGCAAACGGATTCGGGCGAGGTCCGGAGCGAACTGAGCACGAGGCAACTTTCGGATCTTCCCATTCCAGCAGGGCGGAATTATCAGAGTGCGCTCATTCTCGTTCCTGGAATCACGCCTCCGGTGAATCAACATTCCGTAGCCGCAAATCCGGGACGGGGACTTATCTTCCAGAGCAACGGGGCTTTCGGGAATACGAACAACGTTCGTATCGACGGAGCCACGGCGAACAACGTCTGGCTTCCCCACGTCGCCGCTTACAGCCCGGGCCTGGAAGCGATCGACTCGGTGAGCGTAGTTACTAACAGCTTTGACGCGCAACAGGGGCTCGCCGGGGGCGCAAGTGTCAACGTTCATGTCAAAACCGGTGGCAATCAGTTTCATGGATCTACGTTCTGGTATCACACCGATAACGCTTTGCAGGCGAAGCCTTTCTTCCTTCCGAGTACTTTCACGCGTAAGCCTAAATTCATCCAGAACAATGTAGGCGGAACAATTGGCGGCCCCGCCCTCAAAGACAGGCTCTTCTTCTTCTTCAGCTTCGATGGCAGTTATGTCAATCAAACGGCGAATATCCTGACAACCGTCCCTACCGATGCTATGAGGGTTGGAAATTTCAGCGGGAGCAGCAATCCAATCTACGATCCTTCCACTGGCACATCGACAGGAGGGGGGAAAACTGCCTTCGCCGGAAATCAGATCCCCTCCACGAGTCAGAGCACGATTGCGCTAGCCATCCAATCCCACATTCCGCACGCGAATCTCGCGGGTATCTCCAACAACTACTTTGCGAGCGGTGCTTACAAATTCAATTCGAGCAAGTACGACACAAATGTCACATATAAGGCGACTTCGAAACTGAACCTGACAGCACGCCTGGGCCTGCTTGAGTACTTTGCCTTCGACGCGGCGGCGTATGGTGATAATGGAGTCCCGGTGAGCTCCGCTGGCGGGCGTCAAGGTACGAGTAATGGAAGCGTTTATAACGGGACTTTCAGCGGTGTTTACGTGATCAGTCCTCGATTCGTCTTTGATGGTTATTTTGCAGCGACCGCGCTGCCGACCTATGGGCAGCCGATCAATGTGGACCAGAATGTGGGTTTGGATTTTGGTATACCGGGCACCAACGGCCCCACCCGTCTATATGGCGGCTGGCCTCAATTTTCGATCAGCAATTTTTCGGTGATCGGAAACACAAGCACGCCGCTGGCTTACGACGACCAGGAATATCAGATGCAGCCCAATTTTACCTGGACCCATTCTTCGCACACGATTCGTTTCGGCACGAACGTGAGTCGGCAGATCATTCGGCACGGTCAACCGCAACTGACAGGCGCAGGTATCTTTTCCTTCACGGGCGGCGGCACGACAGTGGCTGGAGGTCCATCAGCCAACGCATACAACGCGTATGCCGACTTCCTGCTCGGCCGCTTCTCCACCGGACAGGCGGAGAGGTTGAACTCCGGCATTCTTGTAGGCAAAACATACATCTATAGTCTTTTTGCTCAGGATCAATGGATCGCGTCGGATCGCGTCACGGTGAGTTACGGCCTGAGATGGGATTACTTCCCAATCGGCGGACGCGACGGCCGCGGCTTCGCTCGGTATAACCCTGCAAACAACACAATGCAGGTCTGTGGCGTTGCGGGCATCCCACACGATTGTGGCTACAAGGTCAGTAAGTTAGGCTTTTCCCCGTCACTCGGAGTTTCGGTGCGGCTTACACCATCGTTGGTGATGCGCGCCGGGGCCGGGGTCAATAGAGATCCTTACCCGCTTGCCTTCTCTCGCGACCTTGTGCAGAACTTCCCCGAAGACGTGCAACTGTCGATCGTTTCGCCAAACTCGAACACGGCCAGCTATTCGCTTTCGACGGGCCTTCCTGCCGTCACGCCAATCGATATCAGCTCAGGCGTAGTGCCGGTCCCGAACACGTATACGGTCAATTCACTGCCGAGCAATCCGAAGAGAGACTATGTCGAAAGCTGGAATCTTTCGCTCGAGAAGCAGTGGAAGGGAGGTTTTGTTACGGAGGGCCGCTATGTGGGTTCTCGGCAACTGCAAATCTCAAGCGTCTTCAATACGAACGCAGGTACTGTCGGAGGGGGTACAGCAAGTCAGCCGTACAACATTCTGTTTGGCCGCACGGCGGCCACCAATGTAATTCAGCCGGTCGGCCGGAATCAATACGATGGGTTTCAGGCCCATGCCACAAAACAATTCCATGCTGGATATTCAGTTAACGTCGGCTACACGTTCTCCAAGACCTTTGCTTACTGCTGCGATAACACTGCAGGGGAAACTGTCTCCATCCAAGCACCCGGATACGTCGGTTTGAACCGCGCACTGGCGACTTTTGATCGCCCATACATCCTTACACTCAGCGGGACGGGCCAGCTTCCGTTTGGAAAAGGGAAGCGCTTTCTGTCTACGGGGCTGGGTTCGAAGTTAGCGGGCGGCTGGCAGGTCAATGGTGTGTTTGAGTCGTACTCGGGGACGCCGTTTACGATCAGCGCTGCGGGCAACTCGTTGAACGCGCCGGGGAGCAGTCAGGTCGCTGACCGTGTGCGTCCGGGAGCATGCCATTCTGGCTCCAACTATCTCGGTGCAACACAATCCTACGTTGACGCAACGTGCTTCGCTGCGGTAACCGCTGTGCGCTTTGGTAATGCGGGATTCGACAGCGTACGTGGGCCGGGGGTAAACAACCTGAATGCGTCGGTGTTCAGGAAGTTCTCGCTCGGCGAGCGAGCTGTGCTGGAGTTTCGTGCCGAGGCATTCAACGCTTCCAATACGCCGCACTTCAGCAATCCTTCGAACACGAACATCTCGAACGTCACCTTCAATGCGGATCATACCGTCGCTAATCTGAATGGCTTCGGTGCGCTGAGTTCAACTAACTCCAGGGACCAGGAGGGGATCGATCAGCGCTTCTTCCGCATTGGCTTCAAGGCATCGTTCTAGGTAATGGATCGATCGTCGGGAGTTCTTACAGGTAGCAAGTGTTGCGGCATTGCAAGCGCGTCTCCCGCGCGCAAGCCGGCCGCCAGAAACCTCTGACCTCAAGCTATGGTATCCTTCACCAGCTTCGAACTGGAACGAGGCTCTGCCGATCGGAAACGGTCGCTTTGGCGGAATGATTTTCGGTGGCGTTGATGAAGATCAGGTTCAACTGAACGAGGACACGCTCTACTCCGAGGAACCTCACACAGGTGACCTTCCTCTCGATGTGACGAAAGAGTATCCGGATGTGGAACGTCTCCTCAGGAGTGGTCGTTATGCGGAAGCTGGCGACATCATCACGAAAAATTGGACGGGGCGGTCGTGGCCCTGCTATCAGCCGATGGCAAATCTTGTGGTCAAGCAGCCGGGCGAGGTGTCCGGCACATTCACAAGGTATCGGCGTGAACTCGATCTAGCGAATGCCGTCAGCACGACGCAATACGTTCGCAATGGTGTGACCTTCACGCGTGAGTATTTTGCGTCGGCTGCCGACAACGTCATCGTCATGAGAATCAAATCCTCTCGGTCAGGGCAGATTTCCTGCGAGGTAGGTCTGGTGTCGCCGCATACGACCGCGAAGGTCAAAAGTATGGGCGGTCGTGGCATCTCAATGCATGGGCAGGCTCCGGGGATGGCGCTGCGGCGGTCATTGGAGTGGGTTGAGAATCGCAACGAGCAATGGAAGTATCCCGAGATATGGAATAAAGACGGAAGCCGGAAGCCGTTCGCAAATACCGTGCTCTACGGCGCAGACGTAAACGGAAGAGGAATGTTCTTTACCACCAGGGTGGAGGCCAGTGCGGTCGGCGGAACAATCCATTCTGCTGATGGAGTCCTCAGCATCAAGGGCGCAACGGAAGTGACGTTGGTGCTTTTTGCCGCGACCAGTTACAACGGTTTTCTCAAGAGTCCTTCCCGCGACGGTGTGGACCCGGAAAAGATCGCGAACGAGATATGGTCGCCTGCAAGAAAGTGGAGCTTCGAACAACTACGAGCGAGGCACGTCGAGGACTACAAAAAGCTCTTTGATCGAGTGTCCCTCAAACTCGGTGATTCAACCGGCGTGCCGGACCTGCCTACTGACAAGCGGATCGCGGCTTTCTCAAAGCAAAACGATCCTAACCTCGCAGCGGTGTATTTGCAGTTCGCGCGCTATCTTACGATTTCAGGATCACGCCCAGGCACGCAGCCGCTGAATCTTCAAGGCATCTGGAACGACCAGGTTATTCCGCCATGGGCTTCTGGATATACCACGAACATCAACGTGGAAATGAACTACTGGCCAACGGACCTGCTGAACCTGAGCGAGTGCATGGAACCTCTCACACGGTTGATTGAGGAAGTCTCGGTCAACGGAAGAGACGTCGCGCGCAATATGTACAAAAGGAGCGGATGGGTACTACACCACAACACCACGCTCTGGCGCGGCGCCCAGCCTGTCGACAACGATGCGCTGCCGGCATTCTGGAACCAGGGAGCCGGCTGGCTATGCCAGCACCTTTGGGACCATTATCGATTTACTGGTGACCGCGAGTTCCTGAAGCGTTTCTTTCCCGTGATTCGGGAAGCTGCAGAGTTTCACGCAGACTGGCTAGTAGACGATGGTGCCGGACATCTCGTGACTGCGGCCGGCGTCTCGCCCGAGAACAAGTTTGTTTATAGCGACGAGCGCGGAGTGGAGAAGAGAGCGGGCGCTTGCATGGGCCCGACGATGGACATAGGCATCACCCGGGAGCTGTTCCGCATCTGCGTCGACAGCGCGAAAGCGCTCGGGATCGAAGACAGCTTTATTTCGCGGGTGCAAACGATGCTTCCCAGACTGCTGCCGTACCAGGTGGGGTCAGGCGACAGACTGCAGGAGTGGCCCATCGACTTTCGTGAGAGCGATCCTCATCATCGGCATGTGTCTCACCTTTACGGACTCTATCCTGGAACTCAAATCACGTCGTCTACTCCCGCGCTCATGAAGGCGGCGGAGCAGACACTGATCACCAGGGGCGACGAGGGAACAGGATGGAGTCGTGCATGGAAGATCTGTATGTGGGCAAGGCTGCGCAGCGGGGAACACGCCTACAAACTTCTGACTAACCTCTTTACACTCTCCGAAACTACCTCCGCAGCCAGCGAGGCCGGGGGGCTCATGCCCAATATGTTCTGCAGTTGCCCGCCCATGCAGATTGATGGCAACTTCGGCGGCGCCGCGGGCATCGTCGAGATGCTGCTGCAAAGCCATGAGGACGGGATCCACCTGCTGCCAGCTTTACCGCAAGCATGGAACGATGGCGAGTTCCGCGGCTTCAAAGCTCGCGGCGGTTTCGAGGTGGCGCTTAGGTGGAGAAACGGCAAACTCGTCTCGGCAGAACTTCTGTCTAGCGGAGGCGAGAAGTGCTTGGTTGTGTACGGAGAGAAGAAGATTACTGTGTCACTGAAAGCAGGAGAACGGCGGAAGTTGTCTGAACTGATCTGAAGTGTGCAGTTCAGGCTTGTGTGGTGTTGTAGAACCCGATGCAGGGTGTGGGACGTAGGTCGCTTGCAATGGGAGTGACTTTGAGTTCGAAATATGTGAGGCCGGGTTATGGCGACGAAAATGCGTAATCGTTCTCTGATCCGAGAGCCGAAGCCGGGAGCCGAAAGGGCGCTGGCTGAGCGTAGCCGCACCCACTCCGCGCGCAGGCGGAACCCAAACCTCAATCGCAGCTATATCGTTCCAGTGCTGAGCAAGGCGCTCGTTATCATGGACGTACTTGAGCGGGTTGCTCATCCTCTTACGATGAAGCAAATCTCCAATGAAACAGGCATCTCTCTGTCGACCGTCTACCGGATTGTCAGGACGTTGTCGGCTCATGGATGCTTATCGGAATACGCTAATAAGACGTATTCGCTGAGACACGTTGGAGCTGTCGCGGGCGGCCAAGAATCTCAGGAACGCAGTGGAACCCAAGTATTGCATGAAGTGATCGAGTCAGACGGTTCGTCGGCGATGGCGAGTAATGCGATGCCGCCTGCTCGTGCTCGCCAGTCTTTCCGAGCAGGGAAAGGTTTTAGATGACTCGTGGCTATCTGGTTTTAGGTCTGGTTTCGCTTGGTGTTGCCTTGCTCGGCTCTCAAGTCGTAGAGGCTCAAACAGCAGCTGAAATCTCGTCCAATTCCGGCGTTCATCCAAACCTCGCTGGGGAGATGAATCATCCACTGCGTTACCGCCCTGACAGGGGTGATTTCGTGATCGAGAATGGTGGAGAGTTCTTCAACCGTCCTCTTTATGGCGGAAACACTGCCTTCCGGGTCGATGGTGGCGATAAGCCGGAGTTCAGCATGTATCTTCCTGGACGCGGCGGGAATCTGAGGCTCGGGATAAAAGTTGGAAACCAGGTGATTTGGCTCAAGGATGCCAGCCGCATCGAGACGCGCTACAGGCCAGGGGAGCTGATCTACGAAATTCGAGATCAGGCGCTTGGCGCTCAAACAGTCGTGATGCTCGAAGTACTCGCTTATGCCGACACCGAAGGCTTCATCGTGCGTGCACAGGCGAAAAATATAAAGAGCGGCACACGATTGATCTGGGCCTACGGCGGCGTCAACGGCCAGCGCGGCGCGAGAGACGGTGATATCGGGACAGAAAGTGTTCCGATCAGCCAGTATTTCCAGCTTCAGCCGTCATTCACCGACGACAACTCATTCACACTGGACGCGGAGGGCTTCACTCTCAAAAGCTCGCACGCTGTGATCGTCGGGGTCACACCGCCCGGCGCCACGCAGCATATTGCTGACGCAGAGCATTGGAATGACCTGCCTGCATTGCTGTCAGACACGGAGAAGAGCGCACCGAAGCGTAAGGTCGTGGTCGGCGAAGCTCCCTTTTCATCCGAGCATCCTTTGCTGCTGTCGCTCCAAAGAGTGAATGATGGTCTGCAGCCGGTCGCAGACCTCGATACATACCGGGAGGTGACCGCGCATCAAGCCGGTACGCCGGCACCCTCCAAACAGGCAGCGCTGCTGCCGGCGTTCTCGCATGCGATCTTACCCGAGGAGTTCGCAACGGCGGAGAAACATTTTGATGGTCTTAGAAATCGGGTCCGCGTCGAGACGCCCGACCCTTACATCGATGCAGCCGTAGCGTCGCTCAACGTAGTCTCTGACGCTCTTTGGGATACGGATGCCCACGCCATCATGCATGGTGCGATCGCTTGGCGAACTAAGCTGCTAGGCTGGCGCGGGCCTTATACGCTGGATGATCTTGGTTGGCATGCGAGAGCACGGGAGAATTTCGAGACGTGGATCCCTCACCAGAACACGGGCCCTGTTCCGCCCGCGATTCCCCCGCCTGATAAGGCGGTGAACCTCGCGCGCAACGAACCTGGGCTGCATTCGAACGGCGATTTATCGAACTCGCACTATGACATGAACATGGTGTTTATCGATGCTCTGTTGCGGCATCTGCTTTGGACTGGTGATGCTGCCTTTGCGCGTCAGGTCTGGCCAGTGATCGAACGTCATCTTGCGTGGGAACGGCGTATGTTTAGGCGTGAGTATGGCCCGGAGAAGCTTCCGCTGTATGAGGCGTATGCCACCATCTGGGCCAGCGACAATCTTTACTACAACGGCGGGGGTACGGCGTACGCGTCCGCTTACAACATCTATGCGAATCGTATGGCGGCGCGCGTTGCCGTGCTTGCAGGGAAGGACCCGACACAGTACTCGACAGAAGCCGAGATGATTGATACAGGTATGCATTCTCTCCTGTGGCTGGCCGGTGAAGGAACGTTTGCAGAGTATAAGGACATCGTCGGTAAGCAGCTGGTACACGCTGATTATGGACTATGGAACTTCTACCATACGGTAGACGAACAGGCCGTTACACCGCGCGAGGCATGGGAGGTGGGAGCGGCGCTCGAAGCGCACATGAGACCCATTCCTGTCCAGGGGCCGGGCGTGCCCAGCGAGCATGCGTATCATGTTTTCGCAGAGTCGGATTGGATGCCTTATAGCTGGTCTATCAACAACGTCGTCATGGACGAAAACATGCATACGGCTCTGGCTTTGTGGCAGGGCGGCCACTCCGATGCTGCCTATGCGTTAGCTAAGGGCAGTGTGCTTGCCAGCATGTATATGGGAATCTCTCCGGGTAATGTCGGCACGATGAACCTGCTCGACGTGTACCGCCGCGAGAGTCAGCGAGACTTCGCCGATAGCGCTGGCACAATGTCGCGAACGATCGTGGAAGGGCTCTTTGGGATTCATCCCGATGCGCTTGCCGGTAAACTTACGATTTCGCCGGGATTCCCTGCGGAGTGGATGCATGCGCGTCTCACTCACCCTGACCTCAGCATGAGTTTCACGCGTGCGGGACTCACTGATAGCTGGGAAGTGAATCAGGCGAGCAATCGGTTTCAAACACTCACCCTTGAGATTCCAGCGGCGTTCACTGCCGTGCGGTCCGTCAAGGTGAATGGCGAGAGCGTTCATTGGTCTACGGATGCAGAGGCTGCCGGGAGGCCAGTGCTCAAGCTCGTCATGAAGGCGGGCTCAAGAAACAGGATTGAGATTGACTGGTCCGGAGAGACGATCAGCGCAGACTGGATGAGCACCGCTAAATCCGGCGAGATAGCCGGCGACTTCCTCCGAATGTCGCGTGGCGCCTACACCTGGTGGAGCCTTGTATCGAAAGCGGCACAGCCCGTAGCGAAACCGATAAACGGTGTGGACTGGGAGGTCGCGCGACCGGGTGTTCACCTCGAAGCTGTCGACCTGACAGGGTCTTTCAACGACTGTGTAGGCGCGATTTTCGAGAAGGGCAAGTATTTAGCTCCTCGATCGAGAGGTGTGAGCCTGGAACAGCCCTGGCAAGGTGCCGGCGGCTGGGCGAATTTCAATCTCTTGCCAGTGATCGACGATAGCGGACTGCGGAAGGTTGCTTCCGAAAATAACGGCAGGATCGTTATGCCAAACGGGGTCTTCTTTTCCACTCCCTCTGCACCTGATGAGAAAAATGTTCTGTTCACGTCGCAGTGGGAAAACTATCCGCAAGAGAGTTCGGTACCGTTGAAGGGTCGCGCGTCGCATGCTTATCTGCTGATGGCAGGGTCTACCAACTTCATGCAGAGTCGCATGGACAACGGCGAGGTGGTGGTGACGTATACAGACGGGAGCTTCGCTCGTCTGGCGCTCCGGAACCCGGAGACCTGGTGGCCTATCGATCAGGACTATTTTATTGACGACTACCAGTTCCCGATGGATGGACCCTTGCCGCCCCGTGTTGATTTGAAAACAGGTACTGTGCGCTTGCTCCACCTGCCTGGTTTCAAAGGCAAGGGTGGAGTCGTGCCGGGCGGCGCGGCGACTGTCCTAGACCTCGCGCTTGACGCAGGCAAACAGCTGCAGAGCGTCACGGTCAGAACGATCACGAACGATAGCGTGATTGGGCTCATGAGTTTCACGTTGGAGCGGCCCTAGCTCTCGAAGAGCGGTCAGGTCTTCTTCTCAGGTTTAGCTAATTACATACTGAAAGGTTTGTCACGATGCGTCGAATTCTACCTGTTTTGATTCTGCTTTCGACTGCCGTGCTCTCCGCGCAGCAGCCACTTCCTTTTTTGCATCGGCAGGATGTGATCCTGTTTCAAGGCGACTCGATCACAGATGGCGGGCGCCAGCGCACGGGCATGGACTACAACCACATCATGGGGCAGGACTACGCTTACATTCTGGCGGCCGAGATCGGTCTGGACTCACCGCAACGTGAGCTCAACTTCGTCAACCGCGGCGGGGGCGGGGACTGGGTCTCGGACCTCGCGGCACGCTGGCAGACAGACACGCTTGATCTCCATCCGGCGTTGCTCAGTATTCTCATTGGGGTGAACGACACCTTGTCGACGAGAAAACCCTCGGAGTCTGCGGAGCAGTTCGAAATCCTTTACGACCGTCTGCTGGCAGAGACGATCAAAGCGCTTCCCACCACCAGGATCGTTCTCGGAGAGCCGTTCGTTCTTCCGGTCGGTAAACATAAGGCAACCTGGGAATCGGATCGCGCGGAGATCGGGAAGCGCCAAGAGGTTGTCGCTCGTTTGGCAGCTAAGTATCATCTTCCGCTCATTCGCTATCAGCGAGCCTTCGATGACGCTTGCAAGCTGGCTCCGGCCGAACATTGGAGCTGGGACGGCATCCACCCCAACTATGCTGGGCACGGTCTGATGGCCCGTGAGTGGCTGCGGACAGTGGACGAGTTTTGGAAGCAATGATGAATTCGAAAAAGAGTTGAAGGGAACGTTAACCCATGACCATTAGCCGGCGCAGTCATCATCAAACGAGGTGTTCGTATGGCTAACGATCGAAACTTGATTCCGCGACTCACCCGCTTTAGCCGACGCAAATTCTGCGGATCAGGTGTCGCCGTTCTCTCTGCGGGCATGCCAGTGGTCGACGCTCTCGCTCATGTTAGCCCCGCTGTACCTGGCCCAACCCGCGCATCGATACCATCGCTCGACGAACTTGCAACAAAGTGGCTTGACTGCAAGCAGCTTGCACATATGCCCTCGATGCATAACTTTCACGAAATGGCTGCCTGCGGTCCCGATCTGGTTGGCGTCAACTTTCTTCCTGGCCACCGAATCTACAAAGCTTCCGGCCCGCGCTGGTTCATCTACAACACATTGCCGATCTGTCGCATGTCGATCAATGGCGAAGCGCCCAATGCGGTGTACTGCCAATGGACCGCGTACGAGGCGCGTCGACGGGGCACGGTGGAAGGCGTCGAGATCGTTTCTACGACTCGCCTTGCATCAGAAGCCAACGCGATCCTGTGGCGTGTTCGTTTGCGCAATGGAAGTTCATCGCCAAGGCAGATCGACCTCAGCGTTTTTTGGAAGGGATCGCTGCAGGGAAACGGACAAGCCTCCTTTCATTCCCCTGAGTCCGGGATGGATTCGCTCTACCAGTTCTTCGATCAAGCTCGTATGACCCAGTCCGCGAACGACTCAGCCGAGATCCGATCGCAATGGCGCTTTCAGCTCCCCGCTGGCGCCTCCCGCGAAATCCGCTTTCAAATGTGCGTTAACACCCGAGCCGCGACATTTCCAGCCGATGAGATTCGCTCAGCAGCGTGGTTCGAATCGCAGTGGCTCCGCGCCAGAAGCGTCTGGGAGGAGCGGTGGCAGAATGCCTTTACCCCAGGCAATCCATTCTTCTCCGGCAACGCACCCACCCTCGTGACCCACGATGCGGCAATCCATGAAATCTACTATCGCAGCGTGCTGACCCTACTGGTACTGCTTCGCACCAACACGTGGTGTAACCGCACCTTTATTACCAGCGGCGAACGCGGCAACATTGTGTATTACTGGGACACTTCGCTCTTTTCAACAATCTTCGCGCTTCTGGAGCCCGAGAAGATGAAGGAGCAGATCAAGTTCTTTCTCGAACAGGATCCTCATAAGAATGCGGATCTCGGCTTTGGTGACCACCGCCCTCCATCGCCTCAGAAACTCGTCGTGGCCGACGGCTGGGACATGCACGGCTACGCAGCCAACGACGTTTCCATCTTCCGCATGACTCACAGCTATATCTCTGTAACCCAGGATGCCGGATTCCTCACGGAAAGGATTGCGAACCAATCCGTTCTTGATCGTCTTCGTGCCCTGGCCAATGGCTGGAAAAAGCTGCTGCGCGATCCGTCCGACCAACTCGCCGATTACGGCACGGCGGGCAACCTGCTGGAATGCGTTCCCACCTACATCAACAAGGTGCCGTCGTTCAACGCCGCGAACGTCTGGATGATGCGCGCGCTCGCAACCATCTTGGAGAACACGGCGAACGCAGAGGAGGCAGCACACTTACGCGTCCAAGCCGATGGCATGTCCAACGCGGTGATGAGTTTATACGTTCCCGGCGCGGGCGTGTGGTCGAGCCTCCATCGTGACGGCACCCGGGTGGAGATGCGCCACTGCTACGACTTTGCATCCGTCGGTCGTTTTATGCCGGGAGACCTCCCAAAAAATGTTCGCAAGGAAATGGTCTCCTTCGTTCAGCGGGAACTCCTCACGCGGAATTGGATGCGCGCGCAGTCTCTGCTCGACGTCGCCGCCGCCAATTCCGATCGTCCGGACCATGGGCCGCTGGGTGCCTATGATGCGTGGCCCGCCGTGACGGTGGACGCAATGTGCAACCTTGGCCACTGGCATGAGGGTATAGCGTTCCTGCGCAGCACGCACGCTGCAATCTACGAGGGGGTGTACGCGCAAGCGCGCGAACTCATCGGGCCCGACAAGCTCAACTTTAACGCAGATGTCCGCATCGCTCAACGCCGTGGCTGCATGCGCGAGTGCTGTAGCGGCGGCGCCTTCGCCGAAACGATCGTGACCACGCTCTTCGGCTTCCGCCCCGATCCGGAGGGCATATTGGAACTCTTCGACTCGACCACGCCACGCAACCTAATCGGCGAACTGCGACATGTTCGTTACGGTTCTTCCATGTATACAGCCAGGAGCACCGCATCGGGACTGGTACTTTCTAAAGAACGCACGAGGCAAACCGCCTGATTAGGTTGAACGCTTTTTATCCGGGATGGCCCATCACGTGGCAGGAGCGTAGCGTTTTATGTCACAGGGCCGCACGCTGCTACACCATTCGCATTGACCATCCGTTGGCCACAATCCTAGAGTCTCAGCAGGAAGGCTCTGAGGGAGGCACTTGATGATTCGATGCGGTCAGATTATCCATCTTCGGCCGGAGTGCGAAAGCGAGTACATTCGTTACCATCGCCGAGTATGGCCTTCCGTACTGAAGACGGTAGCTGACTGCAACATCAGAAACTACAGCATCTTTTTGCGCAACGGACTTCTGTTTGCCTATTTTGAATATCATGGCGAGAATTACGACGCGGATATGCAAAGAATGGCTGAGTGCCCCCACACTCAAGCGTGGTGGAAGATCATGGATCCGATGCAGAAACGGGTGGACGAAACTTTGCCGACCGAAAAGTGGGCGCCTCTTCGTGAGGTTTTTCACTTTGATAGTGGCGAGCCGGCGGCTATATGGGGCGACGAGCTAAGCGAAACGGTAAGCTTAAGTTGAAATATGAATCGTGCGGAAGATGTTCGAATTTTCGCAGCATCGGCCCTACGGTTGCGCCGTTAGGAATTCGTCGAGCCGGGGCATCGCTCGTTATTTGAATAGACTCTTTCCGTTGTAACAGCACGCAATGCTGTGAAAAAACCAGGAATCCGAAGTGAGCTCATCTCAGGCTTTTCCGCTGGCGGAAGCGTACCTGCGCAAGAGCTCAGTTGTGGTGATGAGGTTGATCGCCCATTGGGAGACATCGGGGGTAGCGATCACGGGAACCTCCTGGACCGGACGCGGCACCAGCGGTGCCTGGATCACGGGCAGGGTCGATGGCCAGCGCTCTTTGCCGTTTACGGTCAGACTGTCTTCCAGAATGCGCCGAGCTTCTTGCTCGAGAGCGGGGTCGTGCGCTACAACGGCGGCGTAGGCGGTGATGCGCATTTTGGTGTAGCCGGGTCCGGGAGTAGCACGACCCCACTTATCGCAGAGATAGTTCCAGGCTTTGGCGAACTCCGGGCAATCGATCAGTTGCATTAGCTCGATCGCGATCTGATCGCCCCCGAACAGATCGAGAAATTCTCCTGTGGTCTTGTTCGGCTCGCCGATGTCGGATATCTGTTTGGTTGCGGGATCGTAGCGAAATCCGAGACGGGTAACGAGCGCCTCGGGCATGGCGCCGATGTTCTTCATGCCGGTGAGGACGTAATCGCGATAGCGTGGGTCGCCGGTGCGTTCCCACTCCGTCATCCAGTTGCTGGCAAAGGCAAGCCAATCGGGACCGATGCGAATCATGACCGGCTCAACGGGCCGCGGAAGCACTTCTCGCAGAGGCGGA
The DNA here is from genome assembly GCA_964658125.1 of uncultured Acetobacteraceae bacterium. Lineage (GTDB taxonomy): Bacteria > Acidobacteriota > Terriglobia > Terriglobales > Acidobacteriaceae > Granulicella. The sequence goes on from CAZZYB010000003.1 coordinate 25,718, forward strand.
ACATGCAGGACGGTTTCGTCTACCGTCAACACCTCGCGCATGAGGTCTCCCGTGCGCTCGTCGGTGGTCAGGTAGAAGTACGGTCGTTTGAGCAGCGCCTCACTGATGCGTGACTCTTTCGCTCCATCTCCCCAATGACTGACGTTATGCCGCGAACCGAGTCCCTTGAACCGGCCAAGGTGGTAGACGTCGACTTCGCTGGTGTTGCGCGTCATCGCTTCAGCTAGCCGGAAAGAATCAACGCGACCGGTGCGCAAAAAAGTGAACCAAAGCCACAAGTTCGGCAGAAGCTCTGTATTGTTCCAGGCGTGACCACCGATGTCGTACATCCACTCGTGGCGGCGGCCGTCGTAGGTCCGCATGAAGTCGCCATAATCCCAGAACCCGTACCACTTTCTCTGCTCGACCTCGTTAGCGAAGAAGGTCCAGGCGCGATCAAGCTGGTTCTCGACGGACGCGTTCAGAGGCGTAGAGGGTTTCGGTGGAGTGGTAGTACGCCGGCCGACAGATCAGAAGCGGCGTCTCAATCGCGGTTACCGCGGCTGCGCTCATGGTTTCTCCGTCTGGCGTATTGTCCATTCCCCACAACATGAGTTCGCTGGTGTTGGCTATACCCCCGGAGTGCTGAAGCCCGGTTGAACATCTTCGTAGGAAATTCCGCCATCATGACCCATGGTGTCGTAGTGCCGAAGGTCCATCGCAGGAGCACCCGGAGACCAGAACCAGACCTTCAACTCCGCGGCCGGGGTGGACGCGCCGGTAATTTCCAATGCTGAGGGGTGCTTCTCCCAGAAGCGTTTTACACCGACGACGATACCACCCGAGACGTCTCCCAGGAACGCGTAACCGCTCGCCCTGTTACCGTACATGACATGCACCCAGGAGCTGGCAGCGTTCGTTCGCTTCTCAATTGAATAGGAGTCCGGGCCGAGCTGCTGCAGCTTGAAAGCATCCCACACGGCGATGGTTTCAAATTGCGCCTTCTCTTTTGTGCCCAGAGCATCGAGATTTGGAATACGCTTTCCGAGCAGCTGGGCCTGATTCATCTCCAAAGCCTTGGCGACAATTCCATTGCGGTACCCGGGGCTCATCAACACCGGCTCGGACCAAAAACCGCCGGTGTCACCGCCTAGGCGGACGTGTCGATTCTGAAGCTCTTCGCGGAACGGCACTGTGAAAGCAATGCCAAGGCCGCGAATGAAGTCAGTTTTGGCATCGCCGTCGAAGACAAAAGAGTGAACGATGCGGACCGACGTGAGGCCCGCAGTGAAGTAAAGCCTGATGACAAAGGGAAGCCAGGTGCGGGAGTTCTCATTCCCCACGTGGAGGCCCTCGATCTTCGCTACGGCGCGTATGGGACCGGTTTGCTCCATGGTCAGACGGGTGGTCCTGCTGGTGTACTTCTCTTCACGCAGGGTGTGCCTGGAGTCGTAGTCCGACCTGTCCTCTCGCAGGACGACCAGACGGCCATCCCGCGCGACCTCTCGGCCGCCGACAAGAAGCGACTTCACGATACTTGAACCAGTGCAGGCGATTCGGCAGGTCATCGGCCCGGTGTTTACCTCGAAGGCGTCGACCTGCTCGCGAACTTCTATCGAAGGACCTGTTGGCGCGGAGGGGGTTGTCACCAAATGCAGCGGGCCGGTCATCCCCGGGTCGGCAGCGATCGCGAGCCCTTTCCACTTCACGGAACCGTCAGGCCAGAAAGCGAGATCCCAGTTCTGTGTGGGAACGACGTGTCCGTTGCTTGTCTTGAGCGCAACACGACGATCCCTGGGCATGGTTCCACGAGGCCAGGGTACGCCCCAGCTAACGCCGACAGAAGTTTTGGGTGGCTCGCCGCCGAGCCAGTCCAGCGTTACATCCGGGTGGGCGACGGTCTTTGCCGTTGTGCTCTGCGTCGCGACCGCGACGGCAGGAATGCCCTTCAGCGCGGCGCCGACGCCGGTGATGGCTGCATCCCGAATGAAGTGTCGTCTCGATCTGCGTGTGAAAATGTTCAATTGCCACCGCCTTTGTCGGCATGAGCGTTCAGATAGCTGGCGTCCATGCGAAACATAGTTGCCGGCAAACACTAGGCGAGACTCCAAAGGAAAGCCGTTACGCCGCGCGGGTAATGGCGGCTGCCGCCTCGAGTGAAGCCGATGTCACTCTGGATCTGGTCCGTCCAGGCCGTCACCGGATTGCCGAGCACCTGGATCGCGTAGTGCACACCATCGACCTCGCCGTGAGTTCGGGCGTCCGATAGGCCGAGCACCTTCTCGGTGATGAACTGTGCGAGATAGATCTTGCTTTCCCAGGTGTTGGTGGTGCTTGAACTCATCTTCCAGGCTCCGGTGTTCGGATCCATGCAAACTCCCGGCCGCAGGATGGAATTCATGTGCTGGCGCAGCAGCTTGATGAACTGGCCGTAAGGCCCCGTGGGGGAGACGGCACTCCTGAGGCCCATGCAATAGGGATAAACGAGGCCCTCAACGCCAGGAATCACGCGAGCGTCCCACTCTCCGTTGAATCGTGCCGGGAAGGAGCTCGTCTTGGCGTCGAAATGCGCGGTGATATTATCTGCCACGAGCTTTGCCTGATTTCGGCTCATCTCCGCGCCGGCCGCGTCCCCCAAGCGGGCGAACATCGCCTCCAGCGCAAGGTAGCTGCCAAATGACTTGGTCGCGATATACATGCTGTTCTGCGGGACCTTGAGGGAGAGATCGAGCGAGTCGTAGGTAGTAATCTCGCCACCCTTCGCCGCCTTGGGTGGCGCGGTTGCCGTGGTCGCGTAGGTGGTGATGCCGTCGCGCTTCGCAAGGTCGATATCGTCGCGCACCAACATCGACGCCAGGCACTGCTCCAACTCCCTCTGCTTTCCTTTCAGCCACGCCGTATCACCGGTCTTCTTCCAGTACAGACCCGCGCTAAGTATCCAATTCTGCAGCTCTTCCTGTGTCATCAGAGGGTAGGGAAGCGCAGCCTGCTCGGGGGTTTTGTAATCGAAGGCGCCGCCCATGTCGTGGTTGAAGCCGAGGCCGCCATCGTAGACGGTCGCGTTCGCGATTTCCGGGTTCTTGATCTTGTCGATGTAGTGGAAGCGTGACGCGTAGAGTTCCAGTTCGTTGCGCACAGTCCAGGGATGCATCTCGAGCTCGAAGAACGCCTGATCAATTACGAGATCGAAGGTGTTGATGTAGTCATACTCGCCTTCGATGATCGACCAGAGATATTGCCCGTCTTCCTGGATAAAGAGCCGCGTGTTGAACATGTAGGATGCAAGCGCATGCCCATAGAGGAACTGGCGATACTCGTTCATCCCCCAACTTTTGACCTCAGCGAGGTAAGCCTCACAACGCTGCTTCGCCGCCGGATAAGAATGGATTGCTTCCTCCACCACTGAGCTGATTGAGGAGTAGTGCTTCGTCATGTAGAGCCTGGCGTGGCCTAGGTTCACGAGGGGCTGGTCGTTGTAGTGGGCAATGATCACCGTGAGCTCGCGTACTTGGCCTTTGGGAACTTCGACCTCAATGGCTGTAGTCGCTCCGGCCACGCCGTACTTGCGCTGGACCTCTTCGGGGCTGAGCAGGCTGCCCTCTTTAGTTGGAACAGCGATGGCATGGCTTGTGTTGAGGGTATTGATCTCGCCTTCGCGGGGAGACATCTGTATCTGCTTTGACAGCACAAAGCCGTGATGGCCACCCCAGCTTTGGCGACTGCTGTGAGACTTGTCGAGCAGGCTGAAGAGGAAGCTTTTCGCTACGGCTCCCCCGCGGTTATCGATCCGGAACGTCATCCAAGTGGCTGGTAGCAAAAAGCGTCGCACCTCGGCTGCCGAAGCGGTGTCGATGTTCTCCAACTTCCAATAGGGGGTGTAGTGCCGCCAGCTTACCCCGTTTCCCGCATCCCAGGAATCGACGGAAGCGCGCAGTACGCGGCGAACCTGGGCGCGGTCGCAAAACTCCGCAATGGATGGATCGTCTATCGCCGGACAGAAAGGCATGACCTGCGCTTTTGCAGCACCGTTTTTGAGGGCGATCAGCAGGCCATCCTGCACCATCAGGGGTCTTTCTCGCGTGCGGCGAACGTCCAGCATGTTGAGGCCTCCGCTTGCCTCCATGCCGTAGACCAGCGAGGCGTGCGCGCCCACCGGCGAGTGATCGGAGTTGAAAAAGGCCACTTCATCCGGCTGCAGCTTCCTCATTGGGAAATGGATGTTGTCTTTGTTCGCTTCGGGGGGCGCTTGGCTTACCGGCACGACCGCTGTGGCGCTCTGCGCGGCGGCTCCTCCCGTTTGCGTCAAACGCTTTAGATCCAGCAATGCCGGAACAGCGAAACTCATCAATTGGACAGCTTGTCGCCTGGTTGTCTTCAATGGCGTCACCCTAGAGTAGTAGCGTCGTTACCGCAGAGTCGTCTGCACCTGATTTGCTCACTTCGCCCTGAGCGGTACAGGCTGATTCCATGTCCGGCTACCGTCGAATACCGCGTTGAAGAGGTAGGTGATATCCCCATTTTCGATCAATAGCCAAGGTCGTTCCCGACGGGTAGTCTTGAGCTCGGTGCCGTCGGTTCAGTGAATCGTGTCGTTGTAGGCAACCGGTTCGGGAGCGCGACGCCAACGGGTCATTCCATCGTCGGAGATCAGACTGCCGCCCCACTTCCTGTCGTGGCCGGTAAGGTTGCCGGCGTTATCTTCGGCGATGAGGTGATAGGCGCCCCCTTGCTTGTAGATGAAGAAGTCCTCCAGCTTTGCCTGCGGCCAGTCCGGCCGCACCAAGTGCGGTTGCCGGCGCT
>CAZZYB010000004.1:0-29859 GCA_964658125.1 uncultured Acetobacteraceae bacterium
AGCGTCAGCGTCACGGTTCCGGGAGCGATCGTGATCGTCTCAGGCCCGGAGACGGTCTGGGCGGGAGATCCGGAGTCGGTGGCTTTGACGGTGGCGGTCGAAGTGCCCGAGGTTGTGGGCGTTCCGCTGACAACGCAGCCGGCGCTGAGCGTGAGACCGGCAGGAAGCGAGCCAGCGACCAAGCTGCAGGAGTACGGCGATGTTCCTCCGGTCACGCCTACGGTGGCACTGTATGGCGTACCCACTGTGCCGCCAGGCAAGGTGGAGAGTGTGAGGGTAAGGGCCGCCGGTGTGATGGTGATACTCACAGGGCCGGTGACACTCTGCGTGGGAGACGCCGAGTCGGTCGCCTTCACCGTCAGATTCGCGGTTCCGGCGACCGTTGGCGTTCCACTCACGACGCAGCCGGCGCCGAGAGTCAGTCCGGCGGGGAGGGTGCCGGACACGATGGAGCAGCTATAGGGCGCCGTTCCGCCACTCACGCCAATCGTGGCGCTGTAGGGAATGGCGACTTGGCCAGCCGGGAGAGAAGTCACCGTCAGCGTAAGTGGGGTGGGCGCGCCGGTGGTGATCGTGATGCTGATCGGACCGCTGATGGTGTTGGCAGGATTTGAGCCATCCGTGACTTTGACGGTCACGTTGGAGGTGCCTGCTGTTGTGGGTGTGCCGCTGACGATGCAGCCTGCGCCGAGCGAAAGTCCGGCGGGCAAGCTTCCGGCGGTGATCGAGCAACTGTAGGGCGATGCGCCTCCGCTTACGCCAATGGTGGCGCTATACGGTGTTCCCACCACACCGTTCGGCAAGGTAGAGAGCGTAAGCGTCAGGGGGGGAAGGACTGCGGCGTTGATGGCGATGGTGAAGGTCGCCGTTGCGATTGCTCCCGTCGAGTCCGTCACCTGCGCGACGAACGTCGAGGTGCTCTGCGTGGTGGGCGTCCCCGAGATGACGCCAGTTGCAGCCGAGAGCGAAAGGCCCGCGGGCAACGTACCTGACGCAAGAGTGAACGTATACGGTGCGACGCCGCCAGATGCAATCAGCGTTGTTACATAAGGCGTGCCGACGGTGCCGGCCGGTGTAACACCTGTGATCGCCAGCGGGGGTCCCACGGTCGATGCCTTGATTGTCAGACTCAGTTGCGTGGTCGAAGTGAAGGGAATGTCACTGGAATCTGTCACCTGAACTGTGAAGTTAAACGTGCCTGCCGCCGTCGGTATGCCCGAGATGCTGCCGGTCGCCGGGTTGTAAGTGAGTCCCGGCGGAAGCTGGCCGGAGAGGAGCGAAATCTGCTTCAGGGGCGAGGTTCCGCCCGTCGCTGTAAGGGTCGCCTGGTAGCTCGCACCGACGGTGCCGGAAGGCAGACCCGCGGCGATGACCGGATCAGGATTCACGGTGATCGCCACGGTTTTCGCATTCGCCGTTCCGTCGATGGCAGCAGTCAACGTCACATGGATGGGCGATGTAAGCCCCGCGGGGGCCGTATAGGTCGCCACGCCAGCGGAGGTGCCTGCTACCGTTCCGCAGGCGCTTGCAGTACAGGTTGCGCCGGTAAGACTCCAGGATACGTTCGCGGTTCCGGAAAGGTTCGCTGTCACGCTGAACGATTGTCCCGCGTCAATGGTGACATTCGAGGTCGACAGGCTGACGATGCCCGCACCAGCGTATCCACCCGCTCCACAACCCGCCAGACAGGAGACGGCGAACAGCATCAAGAGGACGCAGGCAGTCCAAAGATCTCTACCACCCAGAACAGGAGATGAAGCGCGCCGTGTTGTCTGGCCTTGCTTACTCAAGATCCTCGACGAGGTCTCAGAAACAACGTTGTTGCTCTGGATGAAGTTTGCACTCCCTGAACTTACCGGCTGATTTCCCATGACATCTCCTGATGGTCGACCCATTGCGTTACTAATGTTCCGCAATTTTGGTTACTGCTGAGTGACCATCATGCCGCAGTTATCACGGCGCGAGATATGTATATTCAATCCAAGAATTCTTATAGTGCAGTTTTGATATCACCCCTGATATCCACCTGGTTATTCCGGGCGTTGCAGTAACTTCTGCATTCCAGCGAGAAGATCGAGAGCTATCTGCGAGATACCTAAATAGAACCGAAGGCTGGCAGGTACACAAATATTTCTCCGCGCGGGCGGCCACTTACTTAAGTAACTGGAGTGAATCAATAAAAGATGATTTATGCGTGGGTTCTGAGCTATTGCACAATCGTGAGACTTGATGTGCTGTTCAGGTCCAGCGCATTTGTTGGGAGGAATGGCAGGACGAAACGGAAGGAGTAGTCGACCCGCACACTTACGACGCAACCTGGATTATCTACGCCTTGCGAAGTGTCGCAGGCGACTCCAGTTGGGCCGACACCTGGCCAGGAGGTATGCACAGTAAGATCGGAGGGGTCTAAACCAAGCGGCACAATGCTTTGAACGTAAGCGCGTGTATCAGCGTTCGTGGCCTCGCAGTCATACGCAGTCGGAGTCAGGCAGGGCGCTCCATTCCAGGAAGCCCCTCTCACGATCGCATAACGCGTCGCGGAGCGAGCTGCATTGGCGACGAAGTGATCTACATACACTGCCCGGCTTAAGTCCATGATGCCGAATGTAACCATCATGACCAGGCTGATGCTTAGCGCGAAATCCACCTGCATGCCACCCGATGTGTCTTTCCAGAAACGCAGCCAGAGATTATTTATTCCTGCCATCATTTGCGACTCTCCTTCTTAATGCGCCATGCGGACACGGGCCTTTCCGCCTAGAGCGATACTTCCGGGAACTCACGGATAAACAAGGATCGAGTTATACGTACTGGAAGTATTCACCTGAACGTAATTCACAATGTTGCTTGGGCAGGAAGGGAGCGAGGTACAGGAAACTACCGGTGATGTGCCATCCGAACATTCACAGCCGTAGGAGGAAGTTGTTTTCAGCCCCGAGACGTCCATGGCATCGAGAGAGGCTGCGGCGCTGATCCCCATGGAATCAGAAGGGTTGTTAGTGCCGTAGAGCGCGCCGGCGTTGGCCGCAGAGGAAACCTCAATTGCTATATATAACCCGCGGCCTATATCCACGGCTCCTGCAAGCATGAGACACAGAACGGGAAGTACGATGGCGGCCTCTACGAGGCTCGTTCCATCAGTCTCCAGGAGAGATAGCGATGTAAGAGTGCGAATCATCGGCCTCAAGTTTGTCATGCGCTATTGGACCAGTACAGCCGTGTCCCCTGTAAGTGGAGATCCGGACGCAAGTGCGGAATAATCGTCACCAAAAAGGCTGGCGATTGTAACGTCGAAGTTAATGTCTTTTGCGACGAGGATGTTGTATGCGGACGAGATAGCTGAGACACCGTAGCTCACAGTTGCCTGGGGCAGATAAATAGCACCCTCCATTTTGCTGCCTTGTAACAAACTGACCGCGAAGGTGCCCGAAGACGTATTAGAGGGAGCCTGGAAGAAGAGCACTCCACTGTAGACGCCGCTCGTTGCTGCGGAAAGGTTGACGGTGCTGAGACCGGCGGCTGCGGGAGCCGTAACGGAGAAGCCCCCAAACGGGCCTTCGTTGTAGAACATCACACCGTTGCCTGTGATATTAGCCTGCGCGCTGATCGTGAGCCCCAGGCCCCCAGCGGGGAGACCTAGCGGGCCGGTTCCTTGTCTGAGGATGTAAACCCCCGGATTGAAAGTGATATTTGAGAAAACGCCGGCTGTGATGGAGATGCCTCCGCAGTACACGCCTGGATTGAATGTCGCGCTCTGTCCGAGGAGGATTGTGACGGCCTTAGCGGAGCCGGTATACGGGCTCTTCGTTGAGCTACCGCACGCGCCAGAGGCAGGGGCAGGCAGATAGGCGAGCGGATCGGCAGGCGTGGGAACCGGCACGCCAGTCCGGGGCGTTGTGCTCAAGCCACATAGCAGGCTGGCTGTTCCGCCAGTGATGCTCACCTTGGGCGCGGTGATGAAGGCACCTACAAGACAAGCGAGCGCGGCACTTGAGTTGGACTCGTCGACGACGGCACAATTTGAATGAACAAGTATGCCGGCAATAATGGTGATCGCGCCCGGATCCGTAGGACTTAGCGCATAGATGCAGGGTGCGGAAATGCGCTGGGCCTGTGCACGAGCACCGACTACATGGGAGCTGAGACCAAGAACGCGAGCGAAGTAGGTAGGAACTGATTGCGAAACGACTACTTCTACATCTCTACCAGGCAGAGTGGATGGGGGCGGCTGACCCATAGCGCAAGGCGGCTGATTGAGGACGACACTGAGACCGTTACCTGAAGTCCCGGAGCAGCCATTGACGAGCGCCACGTTACTGTAGCCGTTTTCAGCAAGTGCACTCTTAACAGCGTTTTGCATTACATCGCAACGGGCAACGCTTCCGCAGACGCGAATTTCGAGCGCGGCTGCAACGGCTGCAGCATCCGCCGCCGTTTGCAGGGTGCGCTGCGTATACCAGAACCTGCCCACGTCAACCGCGAGCCCGAGAAAACCCATAAGGACACCCATGCAGATCGCTACCACGACTAAAGTCTGACCCGCTTCGTCTGACGCGAGATCGGTTCGGTCGATGTTCGCGTCGTACTTTTGTTTCATTGATTTGCTTTCGCCCCAGTCCCAACCGCATTCAACGCAGGTTCACAGAAGCTATCTCACCACGAACGTGGATATGTCCACACGCGTGAACGAAATATAGGCGGGGTTTGATATCACCCGTGCCCCCCACGCTCATTTTCGGGAGCAACGATTGCACTTATGCTCTCCACGACTCGTGGGATGTGAACTGAATAATTCATAGAGCGAAAGGAACAAGTCTGCTAAGGATGGTGAGTTTCCACCAACATATAGGGTGAATCTTCTCCAGGCTGATATCGCTGGTGATATCACCGTGGTCAGGGCTCTTGCAAGTTGTAGGGAAATGGCGTAATGCTTTGCCAGATGAGTTGCAGCAGGGCTGGACGGCCAAGGCGGCGCTGGCACCTAGACATACCACCTCTAACCAGGGGGCCAAATGAGTCAAACGAAGCGGCAGCAGAGCTATCCCCTGCGACTATCTACCTCATTAAGATCGCAAGCCGAAGAACTTGCGCTCCGTGAAGGTATATCGCTCAACCAGTTCATCAACTTGGCCGTGGCGGAGAAAGTCAGCCGTCTGGAACACGATTCATTCCTCAACCGTCAACGCCTGAACTTGTTGAAACCGAAGATTGCTCCAGCACAGCAGGAATCAGCCCTGCGCCGAAGTGGATGATCCGCAAAGTTGGCGTCTGTTGGAAAGACGCCCATTGAATTTGCCGAGTCCCGGCTTGCGTAGCGGGGTCAGTTCATGTTCGTAGTCTCGATGAGACTCTCCCACTCCTGGGAGTCTCTACCCCAATCATCCCCAGAGAGTTCTGAAGGAGTGCACGTGAAGTTAACTACACAGGTAGACACCGGAGATACCGCATATCCCCTGAAGAGCAATGAATATCTCTCGAAAGACATCGGCCAGATACAACGACATGGCGTGCTTCTGGTGGCTTTGCGCAGCAACCTGAAAGTGATTCATGTGAGTGCCAACGCAGAGTGCGTAACAGGCATTTCAGCAGCAGCCATGCTTGGAGCATCGTTGACGGACTGCTTCAATCCAGAGATCGCGTCCCGGTTTGCGGAGTATCGCGATCATAAACGACTGACATTCAATGCAATCCAGTCTCACCCCTTCTCGCAGGAACCGGGAGCGATTCAGCGTTTCGAAGTTCATCACAATGAAAAGTGTGTGTTCGTGGAAATCGAATGCGATCAGATGGTTCCCACGGTTGCGGAGCAAACGCCTACCCGCGTGCGGATGATTTTGGATTTGATGCGATCTTCCAAATCTCTACAAGGATTATTGGAAGCAGTTACACGTGGTGTACAGGACCTTACCGGATATGACCGCGTCATCGTTTGTCGCTTTGGGGAAGGCAGCCGCGCTCTGGTTTCGGCTGAGACCCGGCGAGGTGGAATGGTTACGTTGAAGAACCTTTGCTTCGCCATCAGTGACCTTCCTTCCGCGACAGATTCTATCGACTTGACACATCCGGTTTCAGTCCTGCGTGACGCTGGGGCAGACCCTGTTCCGGTGCTGTCGATGGAAAGCGTTGCCGGATCACCGATACCCGGACTTGACCTCAGTCATTGTGCCTTGCAATGCCCGTCGGAGAGTCATCTCGAATACTTGCGGAGTATGGGAGTGGCGGCTGCCGTGTCGATCGTGCTCTCAGCGGAAGCGGAACCCTGGGGGTGCATCCTGTGCCACCATGCGGAAGGATGTTTGCCTTCACCCGACGTGAGGATCGCGTGTGAATTGATCGGAGAGATTGCGTCTACGATGATTCGACACCGCATGATCGCCGACCGCCGGGTGGAGGCCGCTGAGCGTCATAGATCGATGCGACTGATCGAAGGCGCTCTTCAACAGGACGGCTCGGTGGTGGACTGTCTGTGGCAGGTGGATAGCTGTGTGCTGAAGATTGTGCGTGCCAGCGGAGCGCTGATCCGGCTGAACTCTCAGATTGCGCCTATGGGTAGAACTCCGGATTGCGAGGTCGCGCTGGATTTGATGAAGAGCCTCCGCTCCACGGGCAATGACGCACCGTTTGCAGCAGAATGTGTGGAAGACGTGATGCCGGGTTACGAGGCTCTGACTGAGAAGGCGAGCGGCGTGTTGATCCTGCCGTTTCCGGCGAACTCTCAGGACGCCATTCTCTGGTTCCGTCCGGAGGTCAGGAGAGAAATTCAATGGGGCGGACGTGCGCTGCACCTTACTGCCAATGGCCGCAGATCCCGTAAGCAACGCTCGGGAGATAAATTTACACGTTGGCGGAGCCTTGAGATGGGTCATTCCCGTGCGTGGACAGAAGGCGACCTGGACGCCGCTGCCCGGTTGTGCCATCTCATCGCTGCCCGGACGTCGCCTGAGTCCGTGCAGATTCCGCGGACTCTAAAGTTGGTTGAAGCTCCAGCGCGGCGTCCCGGGCCAGCTGAAATTATCCGTGAGTGGAGCAGGGGTTCCGATTTCGACACTGCCGCTGTTCACCTGATCAAGGTGGACCGCTTCCATATGATGCAGGTCACCCTGGGGCAGAGGGTAGCGGAAGATGTCATGTCACAGATTGAACGAAAAGCCGTCCGGATTTTTGCTCGGTTTAAGTCAGCCATAACGCGACTGGACAGTGACCGCTTTGCGATCGTTTCCACCGGCTGCTCCGTGGAGGAGGCTGAAGATCTGGCCGCGAAGATAAACAGCCGGCTGGCAGCCTCGCTCCGCGCCCGGCAACGGCCTTTCCACGTGACGTCGAGCGTCGGGTGGGCTCACACCTCGCTCACCAAACCGGAAGAACTACTAAGGGCCGCCACCGCAGCCTTGCACTTTGCAGCGGAAAATAGTCAACACTCCAAGTGCTTCAGCAATCAGCTGCAACTTAGGGTGGTGGAACAGCTTCAGCTGCAGCAGGATCTATACCGCGCAGTGCAGAAGAAAGAGTTTTCGCTACGATACCAACCGATTGTCACGATACGGGAACGTAGATTGGTCGGTTTCGAAGCGCTGCTGCGGTGGAAGCACCCGGTCCGCGGCCTGATAGGGCCGGACTCCTTTATTTTGGCTGCTGAAGAAGAAGGACTTATGCCCGCCATCGGACGATGGGTGCTGATGGAAGCGATCAGTCAGATCGGTGTATGGAGAAGAATTTCCGGTCTTCCCCTGAGCGTCAACATCAACGTTTCGCCGCAGCAACTCGTGACATCAGATCTAGTGAGCGATGTGGCCACGCTGCTGCATGAGGGATCGATTCCAGTCGAGGCGGTGGTGGTGGAAGTGACGGAAAGGGCACTGCTTGTTGAAGCTGGTGTCGCAAACCTGCGCAAGCTGCGCAGCCTTGGCGTAAGTGTGGCGGTTGATGATTTTGGGGTTGGGTATTCTTCATTGGCCTCGCTACGCGAACTGCCTATCGATGTAGTGAAGATGGACCGGAGCTTCGTAGCTCCCATCGCGGAAGATCAGAGGGCTAGGGGAGTTGCGGCTGCCATCCTTCAGCTTGCGGCGACGTTGAACCTGGAGGTGATTGCAGAGGGAGTCGAAACTGAAACTCAAAGCTCTACGCTGCTGGATCTGCGCTGTCAGGTCGCCCAAGGGTATCTTTTCTCCGTTCCGCTGACCGCCCCCGAGGTTTTACATCTTCTTGAGCACAACAAGGGAAGAGTGCCGGAGCACGGCCTGCGGGAAAGAATCCACACCCCTAACGCAGCGTGATATGACTCAGTGACTTCGGCAATTGCCCACAAAGAAGGGCACGGAAGTGCATTAGATTAGGGCATTGCACGCGCTGACGATTAGGTTTATGGTCTCAAGCAGTATTAGGGAGCTACTATGAAGCGTTTTAGCTGCGGTGATGTAGTACCGGGATGCACGGCTAGCTTTCAGGGTCGTACCGAACCTGAGCTGTTTGAGGCGATCGCAGAGCATGCGCGATCTGCACATGGGATAACCGAAGTATCACCCGAACTTGTGGAACAGGTGCGGTTGAACATTCGAGAGGACGATACGGCTTAGCCGATACGCTCATGTCACTTCGATTGCCTATCGCGATTGCGCACACCCCGGGTGCCTTGGCCTCGGGGGCGGCGTATGACGTGGAGTTATTTAACGTAATACGCGGCAAGACCCAGGTTGAAGTAGAGTTTCAGCTGATAGCCGATCTAGCCGAGGGAGTCGCCGCAGGTTACCAGACGGTGGTCCGTTTACCGGATACGTTGGGCAGGTCAACCAGCGATTGCCTGCGTAGGGCGGCGTGTCTTGGCCAGCGCCTCGAGCTGGAGGAAAAGATCATCGGTACGGCCTTGTCGAGCAGAGGTCTGTTACCCCCTAATTGTTTCCTGGTTGTCTCCGTGAGCGCGCCTTTTCTTGTCTCCAATCGTTGGGAGAGTGTCCTGTCCAAGGTCCAAGACCTTTCGAAAGTAGTTATCGAGGTGACGCAGGAAGACCCAATCAGTGACTACGACCTGGTACGTTCCAACCTCTGTCTCATTCGGACGATGGGAGGTTCAATCGCCGTCTCGGACGCGGGTGCCGGATATGCCAGTCTGCATCACAGCCTGCAGATGAAACCGAACTTCATCAAGCTGGGCTCCGCCCTTGTAAGTGACTGCGACTCTGATCCTACCAAGTCTGTGCTGATAGAGATGATCGGCCGGGCCGCTAACAGGATGGACGCTTGGATTATCGCCGATGGTGTTCAAACTTCGGGAGAGCTCCGCGAACTTACGAACCTGGAAGTGCCCCTGGCACTAGGTTCCTATCTGGCTGACCCCCAACCGAGCATGGACGTTCTTTCGGCCGAACGGTCTGCCGAGATCGTCTCGCAAACCTGTGCAATGGTGCCTTCCGATGGCTTGACGGCTCATATCGAGACTTGCCCCACGGCAACGACGCAGTTTGGCGCAAGACATCTACTAACCAGCTCGACAGCGAGCATCGTCGTGGTCCTTGATCCTTGGAAACGTCCCCATCACATGCTTGAGCGGCATCCCTTGCTCGGCCTGCGTGGAGTACCCGATCTTATGACGGTCCAACTCCACACCGAGCCTTCCGAAGTTTTGCATAGAGCCCTCACACGCTCCTCGGCCGCACGGTTCGATCCTATCGCCGTGATCGACCCTCAAGGAGTTTTTCAGGGGGTTGTGAGAGTAGACCGGTTGACCCGGCGCCTGTTGGCTTCAAATACGACATCTACGCCGGCTGCAGTGCGACAGATGAACGTGACCCACCGCTAATTTCAAGGAATCGGGCATTGGCAAGTTGTGTTGCCTTCGTGCGCGGAATTCCATTCAGAGGGCGGTTACAACTCTGTGGTAGTTTCTAAATGCTCCGTATTCAGGATTGGCGCGGAATCCCGCGGCCTGGTCACACATCGCTGATACTCTACCTCAATAGGCCCCCGAAAAACCAAGGTAAAGTCCGCGACAGACCCGCCCATGCGGTCCTGGCCTGCGCGAGCCAGCAACTATAGAGATGCTGCCCATTTCAATCCAGGCTTCGGAAGCTGGGCGATTCCGAAGGAGATGCCCCGATGCTCGACGTACATCCTGCGCACCACGCTGCCGGCACATGGCGCGAATTTCTTGTTCACATTGCGACGATTGTCCTGGGACTGCTGATCGCGATCGGGCTTGAACAGACTGTCGAGCACATTCACCATCGCCTTCAGGCCACCGAAGCTCGCGATCTGCTGCGCGTGGAGCGGAATATGAATCGCACGTCACTCGCGATTGATATTTACACCACCGAGCGTAACCAGCGGGACCTGCGCCGCGACCTTGATATTCTGCGAGGCCTTAGGACACATGCTCCGATGCCCGACCAGACCTTCATACTCCGCCGATTCTCCTACGGATTCTTCAGCGAAGCGTGGAAGAATGTTCACGAATCCGGAACCATCAACTATCTGGAGCCGGATGACCTTCGTGCGCTTGACTATCTGTATGAACTGCAGGGAGACTTCACCGCCGGGGTTGCTGAAAGTCGCGCGGCCCTCGCCCATGCCGCGTCGGTATTTACGGCCGAGACGGGACCGCTTCGGACCTTCTCGCAGGCCGGCGAAATTGCGCGATTTGTGGATGAAATCGGTAGAGGAAAGATGGATGAGGCGGCTGCCGATCGCGGCTATGCGCCGCTTGTCGAACAAGCCGACCTCTCCAAACTGACGGCCGCGGAAATAGCCGAGCTGGAGCGGGCAATCAAGATAGCGATCGTGGATAACGAGAGGCTGCTATCGACCTGCTTCAATATTCAACTGGTTCTGAATGATCGACTGGCGCAGGACAAGTAAAGTAGTTCGGGCCATCTTGATGCACCCGTTGACTGACTCATCTCAGAACGAAGCCATACGATCTACGTGATTCATCGACGAAAGCCGTTTCGCAAGTGAGGACACTGCCAATGCTCGACGTACATCCTGCGCACCCCGCTGCCGACTCGTGGCGCGATTTCTTTGTTCACATTGCGACGATCGTTATAGGCCTCTGCATCGCGGTGGGTATCGAACAAGCCGTTGAGTACGTCCACCGTCGGCATCAGATTTCGGAGACTCGTGAAGCTCTTCGGCAGGAGCGCGAGGAGAATCGCAAGCATTTTGCGGAAGGGATTGGCTTCTGGCGCGCGGGAGTTGCCGCAACTCAGAACAATCTACTCGTTCTCCGCTATTTGCGGTTGCACCCTGACACTCCACAGGAGAAACTGCCCGGCGTCCTTAGCTGGGCGCAAAACAATTCGCCGTTCAGCTATGCCGTGTGGGACGGGGCGCAACAGAATGGCGTGCTGTCCCTGATGCCCCGCGATGAAGTGGCTTCGGATGCCGCTATATATAAGGATTTCCACACAATCGGAGAGGCCAGCGGAAAGGTGTGGCAGGCGATCAACGACGCGGAACAATTCAATCTGACGGACTATGATCCTTCCCATCTATCGTCGTCGCAGCTGGCCCAAGTCATTGTGCTTACAGAGGGGGTGCAGACAAAACAATATTTACACGGCATTGAGCTTGTGGGTCTTGCAAGGAATTTTCAAGACTTTCCTCAATCGATCGCGATTGAGGAAATCCACCAACTGCGTCACACCCCTGACGCGCACACCCGGGAACAGTTGGCAACTGCCCGGGAGCTCACTGCCGTACGCATGAATGCCGAAATTGGGGCGTCCGAGACTACATCGCAGCACGCAACCGCTATGGGAAAGAAATAACGATCATGGTCTTCGCCGAGGAGTAGTTTTTATCGCGTCCAGTCTGGGCGTCATAGAACGCTTCTTCCGAGTCCGCGACTTCGTAGTTCTCTGTGTCAGCGATTGCTTTGAGGGAGGGAGAGGGCGAGATCGTAGCGGCGCACCACTTTCGTGCGAAGCAAGATGTCGTTGCCAATCACCTCGGTTGCGGGTAATTTCCAACCCTCTTACAGTTTTCCGAGTGGACTTAGGGCGAGACCCTGCCAGCGCTCTGCGCGATCCGAGCCCGGGCGGTGATCAGTTCTGGCCGTTCATCGCCTTTTGCGTTTGTGAGTAATTGTTTGTAATAATCGCTCGCGCTTGTAATGTCACCGAGTGCAAACGAGGATGATCCCGCTCCGTACAGTGAGTCGAACCGATTTTTCCTGTGGGCTAAAACCGCCTGGTACTCCGCAAGAGCCTGAGCGGTATCGCCATTCATCAACAGCAGGTCGGCGAGCATCTCGCGCATGGGTTTGATGGTGTTATAGCTCAGGCCCAAGTGGTCCTGAAGATCGGCCGATGCGCGCAGGTCGCGGGCGGCTTCCGCCTTCTGCCCTGCCTGCTGAGCTCTCCAGCCAGCCACGGCGAGTCGAAACATTTCGAACGAATTTTGCGGGATTTGAACATGCAAATTTGATCCGGCATCGCGTAGGGCAGCGAGGTTTTGCTCAGCCTCAAGCGCGCGTGAAGGTTCGCCACTGCGACCGGCAGCAACACCCATGGCGAGCCACAGAATCCCACTAACCGATGGGCCAGGACTATCTTTCAGGGTTATGCGATTTGCCATGCTCCAATCTCCGGCGTTGAGTACATAGACGGCTAGAACCAGATTGGCTTCGTCATAGCATTGATCTGATCCAGGGACACTGGATTTGAACGTGCTGGCGTGTTCAAGAAGGCTCCGCGCTTCCGTCAAACGCCCAGTCTCTGCCAGCGCGATCACAAGATACGACATGGAATGGAGAGCGTTGCCGACCGTCTCACAGGGACTTGCACTGGCGTCCTGCTCCGCCGATTTGAGGGAAACCCGATTTGATTCTGCCATCTCATCCCACAAACCCAATTCGGCGAAAATGTGAGACGGCATGTGCGTGGCATGCGCCGAGGCCGGTGCAATCTGGGCGTATTTGCGAGCGGCCTCGAGCGCGCTGATGGCCATCTCCGGATTGTCGCTGCAATGGATGATGTAGTGCGCGACGCCGGGGTGGTTTGGCATCTCGCGGAAGAGCGGCTGTAACAGCGCGATGCAATGCTTCAGATCGGCGTGGGTTTTGTCGCCGCGCGAAGCCCCAACGCCCAGAGCCAGAGCGTAGAAGATTGTGGCTTCTTTGTCGTTCGGAAATCGAGAGTGAAGCTCCGCTATGCGCTGCGTGTAGCTTGCTTCAGCTTCGGGCGATGGCTGCGAGTACCCGAGCGCATCGGGCACGTTGTCGGAATGCTGGCTGCGGCTGATCGCTTCTTCGCTGAAGATTTCGCTGATCGCGGCGATGTAGGCCTTCTCGCGTTCTGTGGTCTGGGGATTCGCTGCCGCGAGGCTCCGCGCATCGGCGGCGGACTTTGCACCCTTCGCCGCATTGAATTCGTTCCAGATGCCGCGAAAGTATGCCATGCTTTCACCCCACTCAGCCATCGCGCAGTGGGGATCTTTTTGAATGATGTTCGCAAAGGCTGCCTGCGCCTCGTCGTACTCGAACGAGTGCAGCAGCGCGACCGCCGTATCGAAATCCGCCGTTACGGTCAGACTACAGCTGGTCTCGAAGTGTACTGTGCCAAATCGATTGGCTGAGGAGTCAGCCTTCGTTTGTGACGTGTGAGGGCCATGAACATGTGTCATCTCCTGAGCATTGCCTGAAACAATGAGGAGCACGAATGCCGATAGAAGTTGTCGCATGATGCATCCTACGCCGCGCATGGCATCAACTTAACTGATTGGCGAGTCTTTCCATCGTCAGCACCGTGATGTCGTCGTCCTGCCCGAAGCTACATGCGGCGTCGGCCACGGCGCTCGAACTTGGACTGGTGCGTAACAGCGCGTGCAGACGGTCAAAGCCCAGAAGTTCGCCTTGGGTGTTGCGCGCTTCGAGCACGCCGTCGGTGTAAAGGGTGAGCCGGTCTCCTGGGGCGAGCAGAAAATCCTGGTTCTCGTATTCCGCGCCCTCCACCACGCCCGCCGGCAGCGAGCCCGCTACGGCAAGTTCGCACCCGTTCAGGTACGGAGCAAGATGTCCCGCGTTAGCCAGCCTTCCTTGGCCGTGTCTGGTCATCCTCAGAACGATACAAGTAGCAAAGCCTTCCGTGGATTGCGCGCAGAGGCGGCGGTTCAAACCGGCGAGCAGCCTTGCGGGATCGTCTTCATACTCCGCCAGCGTGCGCACGGTGCCGACGATGAGCGAGACGGTCATCGCCGCCTTCAATCCCTTGCCACTCACGTCCCCGACAATGATGAGCACACCATCGTCTTGTCTGCTCTCACGCACGATAGGGATGATCTGAAAGAAGTCGCCACCCACCTGCTGCGCGGGCCGGTATTCACTCTCAATGGCGTAGCCAGGGATGATGGAAGTTGCTTCGGGAACCAGCATTTGCTGGAGCTGCCTGGCCTGCTCGAACTCAAGCTCCAGTTGCTGCTTTTGCCGCTGAGTGTGGAGAAAGCGAACTGCGAGAATCACGCCGATCACCAGTAGCCAGACAAACTGATTGAGCTGGGGGAAGGGAATACGGATGCCGTGGAACGTAAAGCTGCCAGGGATATGCAGAAATGGCAGTTGATCTCCATAGAGAGATGCGGCTATCAAAATCACGGCGGGAATGGCGATCCATCGGCCCGCCCGCATTCGGCGAAAACCCTGATAGATCACCCATAGCAGAACCGCGACAAGTATTCCCTGCACAGTCGCTGTTAGCGGAAAAATCCAAATGAGTGATTTGGCGGAAACAGCCCGGCCAAGCAGCGGTGCTTGCTGCATCGCGGTGCCCACCATGACAAGGAAGACCAGTCCCCACACGATGCGGTGAAGCCAGATGACCGGCCTAGCAGCCGCGAGGCGGAACCAGTGGCTCCAGAAGAGTACCCAGAAGCCTAGCTGGACCGGATGCAGAATGACGGACTCTGCAAAACTGACGGCCATGGCGCCGAGCCAGGTCGTGAATGCCCCTACCAGAACGAGCGTGACGAAGAGCAGGCTGAACAGGCAGACTATTCCGAGCCAGAGATAGGCGGGTTCAGTGCGGTCCAACCGGTAAAGGCCGAAGAACACGAAGACAGCGAGCAACTGAAACGCTGCCTCTAGAAAGACGGTAAGTTCCGCGCGTTCGTGAGTGACTGAACCGAGACTGTACATTGTGTTGATGACGGCAGCCTGTCCCAGCAGGGGTGGCTCATGCAGGCCACCGGCGCCCGCACTCGTCAAAGAAGTGGAGGGATCCATCCACATGCGAACAGCGATCGTGAGAGTGCCGTCGTGAATGCCATCTGGTAGAGCGAAGGCGCCAGAATGGGGACTGTAGACCTTCGGGAGTTTGGAACTGAAGTCGCCCAATTGACCCACAATTTTTCCGTTGACCCACAACTGGTAAGCACCATCCGAGGCGCGAGGCATCTCCAGTGCAAGAGCAGGGCGCCCGTCGCGGTCATCATCGTCGTTTTCGACGTCGACCCGCAGTCGGTACCAAGCGTAGCCAGAGAGCCCTGGAAAGCCGCGAGCCGTCCAGCCTGGAACGTAGCCGCTGCCACCATTTGCAATGTCCGGAGCAACCGGCTTCAAATCCATTGCGGTCCAGCTCGAATCATCGAACTCCGGACTGGCCCAGCGGATGTCGTCGCCCGGGTGAAACTTCCATGGCCCGTTCAAAGCGACGAACGGCCTTCCGAGCACAACCCGTGGG
This sequence comes from uncultured Acetobacteraceae bacterium, assembly GCA_964658125.1. Lineage (GTDB taxonomy): Bacteria > Acidobacteriota > Terriglobia > Terriglobales > Acidobacteriaceae > Granulicella. The sequence continues at coordinate 15,669 of CAZZYB010000004.1, forward strand.
TGCCCTTGCGTCTGGGCAATGGAGATAGAGAACGGAATGGACAGAAGAACTAGAAAGAGGGCATACGGCAGACGGCGCATCGCTGGCTTGAGCCACCTCTAATTTGATTGAGAAGGTTGCGCAACTTATAACACATCACGCGACTCGCACAGACCGGCCGAAATTTGCTATGCAACGAGTTCGGCGTCTACGCGAGGCCGCCGTCCCGCATCCAGGAATGCATGGATGCATGATGTCCGTACTGCCCTGTAAGCCGATGGGTTTGGCTGGGCGATGTGGGATTAGCATGGTAGCTTCAGGGTAGTGCTCAGGCAAGAGGGGCAGCCGGGAAAGCCCGATCCGGAAACAGTCAAGGCGTTGGGACTCAGAAACAGTAGGAAATAACCGCTGAAAGTCCGGCATTCTTGATGTGGTAGGAAGCGACGTTGAACTGAGGAGATGACCGTGAACCGACGTAAGTTTTTGCAGACGACAGGATTGACGCTCGGGGCCGGATCGCTGTCGAACCTGCTCGCCGCCGACAGCGTGGCCCAGTTAACGGCGGCCACTGGTGCGGCGCGCACATTTCCCAAGAGCTTCCTGTGGGGTTCGGCCACCGCTTCGTATCAAGTGGAGGGCGCCGTCCACGAAGGAGGCCGCGGGGCTTCGGTGTGGGATATGTTCTCCCACACCGCAGGCAAGACTTCCAACGGCGACACCGGCGACGTCGCCGATGATTTCTACCACCTGTATCCCGACGACATAAAGCTCATGAAGACGATGGGACTCAAGACGTTCCGCTTTTCGGTCGCGTGGAGCCGCATCTTTCCGAAGGGGGCCGGGCAGCCAAACGTTCAAGGCGTGGATTTTTACAAGCGAGTTGTGGACGCACTGCTTGCCGCCGGCATTCAGCCGTTTTGCACACTGTTTCACTGGGATCTGCCGCAGGCGCTGCAGGACGTCGGCGGATGGGAAAATCGCGACACGGCCAAGGCGTTCGCGGATTACGCGGGATACACCGCGGGCGTTCTCTCGGACCGCGTGAAGAATTTCATGACGATGAACGAGATGCGCAGCTTTGTGGAGCTCGGCTACGGAAACGGAGTCCATGCACCCGGACTCAAGGTCGGCCCGAAGCGACTCGCGCAGCTGAATCACTATGTGGTGTTGGCGCACGGGATGGCAGTGCAGGCCATCCGCGCTGCTACGAAGGCCGGAACGAAGGTCGGCATCGCGGATAATGTGGCGGCGGCTACGCCTGTAATAGAAACGCCAGAGCACATTGAGGCGGCGAGACGCGCGATGCGCGAAGAGAATGCGATGTTCCTCACGGTTGTCGAAGAGGGCCGCTACACCGATCTTTATCTCAAGCGGCTTGGCGAAAATGTCCCGAAGTTTACAGCGGAAGAAATGGCGATCATCAAGAGCCCGATGGATTTCGTAGGGATCAATATCTATCAGCCAACGTATGTTCGCGCGGACGGTTCGGAGAAGGGATACGCCGTGGTGGACCCTCCCGCTTCTTCTCCGCACATGTATAGTCCGTGGCTCTATGTGGGACCGGAAGCGCTGTACTGGGCTCCAAAGCTTGTGTCAGAAATATGGAACGTGAAGGAAATGTACATCACCGAGAATGGCGCTTCCTCAACCGATGAGATGGCGCCGGATGGACATGTGTACGACACGGATCGCGTGATGTACTTGCGGAACTATCTTACGCAGTTGCATCGCGCGGTCAGCGAAGGGATTCCTGTAAGAGGTTACTTTCTGTGGAGTCTGTTGGATAACTACGAATGGGCTGACGGTTACGGCAAACGCTTTGGGATTATCCACGTCGACTTCAAGACGCAAAAGAGAGTACCGAAACTGAGTGCGGACTTCTACCGCGAGGTGATCGCTCGCAATGGTTTGGCCTAACTTGTAACGGGTATACGTCTTCAGGTCGTTCCATCGCAGACTTTCATCGTCACCCGCAACACTGCCTCTCGATTTGAGATAGTATGGAGCGCCTGAAGCGAGACTTGTAAAAGAAGGACTCCGTTATGGTCGAGTCACGTCGCGGTCTATTGAAAACTATGGCGGGAGCGGCCGGGGTATTGGCGGCTGCACCTGTTGTCTATGCCTTTCAGCATCCGCAGCCGATGCCGTCAGCGAATGCTCCTACAAACCCGAACTTTCCCGGCGGATTGAACGGCCCGCAGTCGTCGAAGTCCGCGGGGCAGCCGGTGTCCCCGGTGAACCAGGCGCAAATCACCGCGATGGTGCAGCAACTCTTTCAGCTGGCGTCCGACTTGAAGATCGAGGTGGAGCACACCAACCTGGCGACCGTTATGCCGACAACGGTAATCAAGAGGGCGCAGGAGATCGAGAAGCTGGCCAAACAGATCAAAGACCGCGCCAAGGGGTAGGCGCTCTAAGGCGAACGCGGTTGCTGCGCGGGTGGCACAGTAGTGAGGTTTCCGGCGTCCCGCGGACCGGCGTACATCTGCGAACCCTTCTGGCTGCGCTGGCTTTCCGCAGCTTCATTCAACTGAGAAAACAGTGCCCGCTGCTGGGCCGCCTTTTCCGGCATCTTTGCGTGCGCGTAGGCTCGGGCGAGGTTGAAGTGAATCTCCGGGCTGGCGGGGCTGAGGCGGACGGCGGTTTCCAACTCGCGGACCGCCGCGTCGTCATCCCCGGCCTCAAGCGAAGCGCGGCCAAGCAGGTAATGGCCTTCCGCGGAGTTGGTTGAAAGTTGGATTGCCTGCCGTGCCCATGTGATTGCACCGGCAGCATCGTGCTGGCGCAGGGCGATCGATGCTAGACGCAGGCAGGGCAACTCGCTCTTCGGAGAGATGGTCCGCTCGGCCTGCATCTGCGCGGCAGCCTGGTCGAACTCGGAAACAGCGAGCAGCGCGGTCCCGTAGGCGTAATGAAGAAACGGCGTGGAAGGATACTGACGCAGTAGCTGCTGGAACTGCGGAAAAGCCGCGTCGTACTGACTCGATCGCAGGAGCGACGAAAGCTTTCCGGCTGCAGTAAAGAGGGGACCGTTCGGTGGCGACTGTGTGATGGGGAATGCGGGTGAGCGGCGGAGGAGTGCAAGCCCGAGAGCGTACTCGACTTTGTCATCGAGCGGTCCGGTCTTGAGCGCCGACGCGAGGATGTCCGAAGCGCGGTCAAACTCTCCAGCGTGCAGCAGCAGGAGGCCGAACGTATAGCGGGCGACCTGCAGCGACTCGGGGCTTCCGCTGAGCCCGAGCGTGGCGCCGCGTTCAAGGTGAATGAGAGCGCTGTCGGCGTCGTTGAGCGAGAACTCGTCGAGACCGAGAACGGCCCAGCTGGTACCGTCGTCTGGATGCTGGACCAGCCAGGTTCGCAGGTCGCCGGCAGATGCGGCAAAGTTCTGTTCCGCGTACTCCGCCATGCCGCGCTGCCAGAGTTCGCGGTTCGTGGCGGAGATGGAAGTGGAAGCGGAGTGAGTGCCGGCGTTCGCATACAGCAGGACGATGCGGCGCTCGGGCGGATCGACCGGAGCCAGTTGGCCAGCGAGCTTCCTTTCAGCAGCCTCAAGCGCCGGGTTCGCAGCGGCGAGAGCTTCGTGAGCGGATTTGCTCGTTGGAGCCAGGGCCACCGCTTTCTCCGCGGCGGCGATGGCGTCCTTTTTAGCGCCGAGCGTGAGTTCAAGCCGGCTGATTTCAATCCAGGCCAGCGGGCTGGCGGGCGAAATGGCTGTCTCCTCACGCAGGGCGTTAAGAGCCTCGTTGTTTCGGTTTGCGCCAGCAAGCGAACGGGCGAAGGCGTAATGCAGGTAAGGCGTGTTGGGGTATGCCTGTATGAGGGCTGGAAGGTGGCTGGCATCGGAACCAGCTGCCCCTCCGACGGCGAGAATAAGACCCTCATGGGCGGGATCGAGTTCATCAGGAAGCAGCGGGATGCGCAGCGTGGCGAGGCCCAGGGCAAACCGAATCTGTTCCGACGTCGGTCCTGCACCGAAGCCGCTGAGCAGCAGACCAGAGGCGCGGTCGAACTCGCCCGAACGGATCAGCAGCAGCGCGAGGTGGTAAAGCGAGACGCGTTCGATCTCCGGATCGTCATTGACTCCGAGGGAGCGGGCTTTTTCGAGGTGTGTGAGGGCATTGGCAAAGTCCCTGGTTTCAAACTCCGACAGGCCGAGGAGACTCCACGCGGAGCCGAGCGTCGGAGCGAACTGAACGACGTGCAGCAAGGTCGCGGTCGCGTCGGCAAAACTGTTGGCGCTGTATTGCAAGGCGCCGAGGTTCCACCAGCCCTCTTTCCACTGCGGTCGGGCCTGCAGCACAAGTTGGTAGTCGCGAATGGCTTCCAGGGTCTGCCCAGCCTCGCCTTCCTGCTCGGCCTGCTTCTGCAGCGCGTCCAGGTTAAGTTCTTGAGCCGTCGCCCGCGAGGCCGATGCAATCTGACAGAGAGCAAGGCTCACCGCCAGGAATCGAGGGGCGTGCATGGACAGCGGTTTCATTCCGTTGTAAGTTTAGCTCCGGGAGCCAGCCTTCATTCTTTACATGCGAAAAGCGGACGCCACACCCTCCGAAAAACTGACGCGCCGCCGGGTTTTGCGTGACCTCGCCGCGCTGGCTGCGGGCTCGCAACTTCCCCTCTCGGCGTTCAGCGAACCCGTTGCGCCAGGCGCGCATTTTGCGTTTGAAGAGGTGCCGGCCTCCGCGAGCGGGATCAACTGGGTGCACACGGCGGGCAAGTCCGCCGCCAAACACCTGCCAGAAACCAGCGGGGCCGGATGCGCGTTTCTCGACTACGACAACGATGGGTGGATGGACATCTATCTCGTGAACAGCGGCAAGTCGGAGTTCTATCGTCCGACGCAACCTTTGCGGAATGCGCTGTACCGCAACAATCGCGACGGCACGTTTACCGATGTCACGGAGAAGGCGGGGGTAGCGGGCGGCGGGTACGGCATGGGAGTTGCCGTGGGAGATTACAACGGCGACGGTTTTCCGGACCTCTATGTCACACAGGTTGGGCGCAACATCCTCTACCGCAACAACGGCGATGGAACGTTCACCGATGTGACGCAGAAGGCAGGCGTCGCCGCGGCGGGATGGAGTTCCAGCGCGGTCTGGTTCGACTACGACAACGATGGCAAGCTGGACCTGTTCGTCTGCCAGTTTGCAGAGTTCGATGCGGCGATGGGCTGCGGCACCGATGCCGCCGGTGTGCGCCACTACTGCATTCCACGAATATTCAAGCCGCGTCCCAGTTGGCTGTTTCATAATAATGGCGACGGCACGTTTACCGATGTCAGCGGGGAGACGGGCATCGCCGCGCATCTGGGCAAAGCGTGGGGCGTCGTGGCTACCGATGTAAACAACGACGGCAAGATGGATTTGTTTGTCGGCAACGATACGGTGGCGAATTTTCTCTTCATGAACCAGGGCGGCCGATTCGAGGAAGCTGGACTGGCGGCCGGCGTGGCGTACAGCGCGGATGGAAGGGCGCGATCGGGGATGGGCGTCGACTCCGCGGACTTCAATCAGGACGGGCAGATGGATCTGTTCGTTGCCAATATCGACCAGGAAATATTCTCGCTGTATCAGAACAACGGCGACGGCACGTTTGACGACGTGGCGATGCCGCTGGGTGTGGGCATGTCGACGCGATGGATGAGCGGGTGGGGCCTGAAGTTTTTCGATTACGACAATGATGGCGACCTGGACCTGATGCTCGCGAGCGGCTTCCCGGACGACTTGATCGACCAGACATCTTCGCTGGTGAAGTGGAAGGAGCCGTTGCTGCTGTTTCACAACGACGGCAAGAAATTTCAGAACGTAAGCGCGAACAGCGGGCCGGTGTTTGCGCGGAGCTTTGCGGCGCGAGGTTTGGCGCTGGGCGATTTCAACAACGACGGCAAGATCGATGTGCTGATCAGCAACAACGACGCTGGGCCTGTGCTGCTGCGCAACTATGCAGGCGAAGCAAACCACTGGCTCGGCGTGAAGCTCGTAGGCCGCAAGTGCAACCGCGATGCGGTGGGAGCCCGCGTGACCTACCAGGCGGGAGACTTGAACCGGTCGAGAATGAAGGTGGGTGGCGGCAGTTTTCTTTCATCGCACGATCCGCGCATGGTGCTGGGAATTGGGAAGCGGCTAAAAATGGACTGGCTGGAAGTGAGGTGGCCGATGCCCGGGCGTGGGGTCGAGCGGTTTACCGACCTGCCGCTCGACCGCTACATCACGATCACGGAAGGCGCCGGCACCTGGAAGTAACGGCTGCAGTGCAGGTCAGTCAGGGAACGGCTCGCCTGCCTTGGCGATGCGGATGCGGTGGTCGGTGAAGTTGCCGTTCATCTCCGGAACAAAGACCTTGACCATGTGGCAGGCGGTGCAACGGCTGGTCGCGACATGACAGGCTGGGGCGTCGTGGCCTGCAATTTTGGCTGCGCCTGCTGATTTGGCGTGGCAGGCGAGGCACGCGTTGTCGTAGGCGGCGGGGTCGGTCTCTAGCTTTTGATGCGGGTCGTGACAGGCGGTGCAGGTGAGGCGGGCGTCTCCCTTTCCCCAGCACTTGCTGGTGACCAGACGGAAGGGCGCGGAGCGCGCGGCTGAAACGCCTTTGACGCCGATCAGTTTGCCGTCCCAAAAGGTGCCGTGACAGGCTCCGCAGAAGTCGACGGCGTCGTTGGGGCTTAGGAGGCCGGAGTTGAAGATGGCCGTCTTGATGGGTTTGGCGGCGTTGTTCGAAGCAGACTTCATGGCTTGGACATGGGCGGCGCCCGGTCCATGACAGGCTTCGCAGGTGACGCCAGGGATGAGATGGGCTTCGTCGAATTCGCCGCCAACGTTAGACGCTGTCGTGTGGCAACCGAAGCAACGCCCCACTTCGGCGTGAGGCACGGGCCGTTCCATCGCTTCTTCGAGACTGGAGGGATTGAGGAGGGCGCGAAACGGAGTGAACCCGATATTCCTGAGGCTTTTGAACCAGGTCACGCGCGCTTCAAAAAAGGCGTCGCCATGTTTCTTGTAAAGGTAAGATTGTCCGACCCGTCCGGTTCCAAAGGCCCAAAGAAGAGGGAACGACAGGGAGTCCTTTCCGAGGCTGGTGGTGTAGAGCGTTTGGTCTGCGACCGTTTCTAGCTTGTATTGATATTTACCGGGGGCAAACTGCATCAATGGAGCGGCGTGCAGCACTTCCGATAGCGAAGTGGACATGGCCGCGCGGCCCATTGGTGTCTGCTTCTGCGCGGCGGCCTTGGCAGCATGACACTGGGTGCAGGCGGCGGGACCCGTGATGTTGTCTCGAGTCGGAAGGTTTTGCGTAGGCCAGAAGCCGGGGTCCGCGAGGTGATCTTCTGTGGAAAGCTGTGCGGCCGCTGGCGCGGCGTGGAGGAGCAGAACGAGAAAGAAGAGACGGACCGTGACCTGCTGCGCGACGGTCAAAAGCTCCTCGTATCGCTTTGGGTTCGGCAAGAGCCGGGTGACAAGGGGCAGCATCGCTGTCAGCCTCGGCGGGACGGCGGGCCTGCAGGCTTGGTCGCAGGGGGCCTGCGTGCCGGCGCGCCGAGGCTGGATGGTTGGCGACGTAACAACGACTTCGGCGCCGGGCCGCTTGAGCCGCGCACGATGAGTTCAGGCTCAATGACAATTTCGGACTGAAACTCGGCCCTGCCTTCAAGTTGATCGATCAGTGTCTGCGCGGCGATTCGTCCCATTTGCAGCAGCGGCTGACGGATGGTCGTGAGTTGTGGGGAGCAGAAAGATGCGAGAGGTATGTCGTCGAAGCCGACGACGGAAATATCTTCCGGCACGCTTATGCCCGCTTCCTGAAATGCCCATATGGCGCCGATCGCCGAAACGTCATTGTAAGCAAAGAGGGCGCTGAAAGGGCGGCCGGTTTCCAAAAGCATTTTGGCGTAGGGATAACCGACTTGCGGCGTGGGCAGGTCTTCCTGGATTCGGACGATCAACTCGGGGCGCATGTGTACGCCGAGATCCTGGCAGGCACCGCAGATTGCGGCCCAGCGGGACTCCGAATCCGAACTCGCGGACTGGCCTTTGAGAAACGCGATCTCGCGATGCCCGCCTTGGAGCAGGTGTTTGAGGACGAGGCGGGCGGCGAGGTTCTGGTCGAGAATCAAATTCGTCACGCCTGGGACCGTCGCATGTCCGGCCACCGCGACGGTGGGGAGCGAAGGCTTGTCCTTGATCGAAGTATCCACTGTGATGAACCCTTCAACGCCGCGGGTGACGAGCATCTGAGAGTAGTTTCTGAGGATGCGAGGATCGTGGCGGTGGACGACGGTGAGGAAGAAGTAGTCGGTCTCCCTCAGGCACTCTTCGATGCCGCTGATGATCATGGCGCCGTAGGGGTCGCCGATCTGCTCGGCAATGACGCCGATGGTGTATGTGCGCTTCATCCGGAGTGAACGGGCGAAGTAGTTGGGCTGATAGTTCAGCTCCCGCGCTGCATCGAGAATGCGGCGCTTGGTGTGTTCGGGGATCGCCCGTGCGGCTGCCGTGTCGTTCAGGGCGGCAGAAATCGTTCCCGCAGTAAGGCCGAGATGCTTGGCAAGCGTCTGGAGAGTGACCCGGGGTTCGTGGCGAATATGCGGTTTCTTTATCGACATGGCAGCAGCTCAGCGTTCAAGTATTGTTGGCACGCGACCAGACCCATATCTGCCACGATACAACGCCACGGATGCCTTCCAGGTTTCAGCGGCTCGCGGAACATCGGGTGTACCAAGTTGATTTCGGGCCCCCGTAGGCTTTTCGCAGGGTGACTTACAGGTTGAGATTCGGGGCGCTGGAAAGGTTCGGGATTTCCCTCGAAACAGGCTCAAAAGTACCCAAAACCCGCTTGTAAGACAGCCCTGTTCTTTACGGATCTTTGCGATTCGTCCCCAAGAATAACATTATTGTGTTGACAAGCGCCCAGTTCATCCCTAAGAATGTGGGGCGACTCAAAAGTAACCCTTGTAATCAACCCCAAGGTGGAGAAACAACTCCACCGACGGATGGCGACAACGGTACAACCGCAGAGCGAGACGACAAAAGAAGCGGGCTTGCTGAACGAAACGATTTTCGGAGGAGTGCCATGAACAGATTTATTTTAGGGGGCCGCACCGCGGCACGTAACGGGTTCGCAAAGGGTGTGGTGCTGGCCGCGCTTCTCATTCTGATTGCGTTGCCCCTGAGCGCGCGTGCGCAGACATATTTCGGCACCATTGTCGGCAATGTCTCGGACCCGAGCGGGGCGGCTGTGGCGGGCGCCAAGGTCACGGTGACCAACAGCGCAACGAATAACGTCGTTACTGCCACGACCACAAAGCAGGGGTCATTCCAGGTTCCTCAACTGGCCGTCGGCGCCTATGTGGTCAAGGTTGAGTCGTCCAATTTCATGGCGTACGTGTCGAAGGGCGTCGAAGTGCATACTTCGACCACGACCGAAGTGAATGCGACTCTGAAGGTAGGTGCGGTGACCGATCAGGTCACGGTCGAAGCCACTGCGGTCCAGGTGCAGACGGTATCGGCTGAAGTCGGCGAAGTCATCGATGGCACTCAAGTCCGCGAGCTTCCGCTGAACGGCGAAAACTTTGTCGGACTGACGCAGCTTTCTCCGGGCGTGTCCGCGGCTTCAAACTACGATGGCGTCAACAAGGGACTCGCCGGTGGCGTGAATTTTTCCGTGAATGGCAACCCGTACACCAACAACCTGTTCCTGGTTGACGGCGTGAACAACAACGACGTGGGATCGAACCGCACCATTCTGATCTATCCGGCAGTGGACACGATTGCCGAGTTCAAGATGATCCGGAACTCCTACGGTGCCGAGTACGGGCAGGCGTCGGGCGCGATCATCAGCTTGACGACGAAGTCCGGCGGCAACAACATCCACGGCGGGTTCTTCTATGCCGGCCGCAATAACGCACTCGATACGAACGATTACTTCTCCAAACAGAACGGCACCGGCCTGGCCAAGCTTCGGCGGAACGATTATGGATATAACATCAGCGGCCCCGTGAAGAAGGACAAGCTCTTCCTCTGGTACAACCAGGAGTGGAACAAGGAAATTCGCGGCAGCTCGTTCGCCACCTGCGTTCCCACGGTCGCGGAGTCGCAGGGCGACTTCAGCGGGTATAACGGCACAAATGGCCTTGACCAGTGCGGGGCTGCTATCCCGGGTACCACGACCGTTAACTCTGACGGCAGTCTCACTCTCAATGGGCCGATTCCTGTCTACGACCAGGCACCCGGAAATCCACAGAAGATTGCAAATGCGGATAAAGCCGGTCTGTTGATTGCGCAGTTCTATCCGGATCCCACCACCGGCGGCAACGGTAGGACCACGAAGAACGGCAGCAACTGGGCCTCAGCGATCAGCAACCCGCTGAACTGGAGCGAGTGGAACGTACGCTCGGACTATGACGTGACAAAGAAGCATCGGGTCAGTTTCCGCTGGACGCAGGAGTCGTGGGACAACCCGGCACCAAACAACGGTTCGTCGTTCTGGGGCGAATCCAACTACCCGACTGTACAGTCGAGCTGGAGTCAGCCTTCGAAGAGCGTGATGGCGAAGCTGAGCTCGACGCTTACGCCCACGTTGGTCAACGACGTGGAGTTTGGCTACGGCCATAACGCCATCATCACGACCCTTGCGGGAACCAGGGCCAACATCGTCAGCGGGTTGGAAACGGCCTATCCCTCTTCCTTCCCAACTTCGATCAAAACGCCGGGCGAATTCTTCGGCGGTTGGGGCGGCTTGAATCCCTACGGTTCCTATTCAGGTTCGGCGTCATTCTGGAACATCGCACCCTACAAGAATCACGAAGACCTGTACACAGTTCAGGACAACCTGACAAAGGTGCACGGGAACCACCTGCTGAAAGCAGGCGGGTTTTTCAGTACAAACGCGAAAGTGGAGAACAACGGCAACGGGCAGGACCGTCCGACGCTACCCAGCACTGTTCACTGCGATACGGATGCGAGCGGAAATACGCTCACGGGACCCGGTCACCCAGCCTGCGGTCAAACTAATAACCCCTTAGCGAACATCCTGCTCCCGGGAACGGGCAGCCAGCCCCAGGTATTCAACGTCAACGAAAACAGCATCGACGCCACAGCCTATGTGAAGTGGCATGACGCTGAATTCTATGTGGCGGACCAGTGGAAGATATCGCGCAACGTCAGCCTGAACTTCGGCTTGCGGTGGTCGTTCTACCGCGAACCTTATGGCGACGACAATCACTGGGCCAATTGGAGTGCTTCGGCCTGGAGCGCTTCGGAAGCCATTGCGCATCCGTCCGATGCCTGCAACGGCATTATCATCGTTCCCGGCACCACGCCCTGCGCGGATGCGGCGAAGTTCCTGTCGGGGCTTGGTGTAAACCTGCCGCTGTCGGCCGGAACACCGGGAGTGAATAGCGCGCTCATCAACAACAACAACCACAACATCGCACCTCGCGTAGGTATCGCGTGGGATGTGTTTGGCGACGGAAAGTCGGCACTGCGTTTCGGCGGCGGCCAGTTCTTCCAGCGTGAGTTGGTCGGCATCGATGAGGGGATGGCACGGAATGCGCCCTTCGTAATCGGCGTCAACACCAACCGCTCGCTGGATACACCTACCGCTCTGGCGAATCCTTCGGTTTCTCCGAATTATGGAAAGAATCCGAGAGGTGTCACACCGAACGCATGGCAGTGGAATGCCACTGCTGAACAGCAGCTCGCGAGGAACACGACCCTCGAAGTTGGATACGTCGGGAACGCCGGCGTACACCTTACATCGATGTACGACCTCAACGCGATTCCGCAGTCGAACTGGGCGCAGGCTGTGTTCGCGAATGGATCGGCGCAGAATGCCTTGCGGCCCGCCTTCAACTTCGGAACGGTCGGCGGCTTCGATCGCGGCGGTCACGCCAGCTACCACTCCCTCCAAACACTGTTCCGCTCGCAACTCGGGCAATCCACCTTCCAGGCTGCTTACACCTGGTCGCACTCGATTGGCAACGTGGAAGAGGACAACTCTTCCGGTAGCTTCAATCAGCAGGCGATCACGGCACAAGGTCAGCCGGGATTGGATAAGGGCAGCACCAACATCAACCGTCCTAACATCTTCGTGATGAACGAGGTCTACTACCTGCCGAAGCTCGCCAAGTACAACAAGCTTGTCCAGAACACGCTCGGTGGATGGGAGACGAACAGCATCTTCTCAGCCGCACATGGTAGCTCGCTCACCGTGTTCGCGAACGGCGGTTTCAACAACGGCACCGTATCTGGACTGATCGGTACTGGTTATGTCGGGAACAACCGTCCGCTGGTGGTCCCGGGTACCAGTTGCAACGCAGGTCAGAAGGGCTCACAGATCATCAATGCTAGCCACTTCACGTTGGTCGGCTATACGTTGGGCACAATCTCGCCCAACATCGAACACCGCGGTTCGTGCTTCGGTGCTCCGACAACCGACCTGGACTTCCAACTGGGTCATAACTGGCAGTTCAAAGAGCGCTACCGGGTCAAGTTCGCGATGGACTTCTTCGATCTGTTGAACCATCCGAACTTCAACAGCAGCAGCTTGGAAGGTACCGGGTACGTTCCGGCAAACCTGACCTGCGGCTCTGCAGCCTGCGGACCCACCAACCCGAACCGGACTGTTACCGCGCAAAGCGCAGTTACGGGTTTTGGAGCTGTGTCCAATCTACAGACGGGACGAGGCAATCGAGAATTGCAATACAGTCTGAAATTCTCGTTCTAACCAGGTTCAAAACAATCAACACGACGGCGGAGCTTTAGTTCAGGCTCCGCCGTTTTTTCCTTTAGAATCGGGTCAGTGTACCGCGCATGACGTACGAATCGGTCAAATCGGCTGGTGTTTCGAAGTTGCATTCCTATCGTTTAGCGCTGGCCGCCTTGGGCGTTTTAGCATTCGCCGGTACGCTCGCTCCAGGCAGAGTTTATGCGCAAACGCGAGTTCGGCGCACTGTCGCACCACAGAAGCTGGCGCCGGTGACGACCGAACTCGAAAAGCGGTTGGCTGAAGCCCAGGCGGCGCGAGATTCCGCTAACCCGGCTGCAACGCAGGCAGCCAACGAGCGGGTGATCGCGGTGGCGTTGCGTACACTGGCCGGACTGCGAATGATCCAGCAAGCCTATCCTCAGGCCGTGGAGCTTTACGCCGCTTCGCTGCGTTTTGAAGACGTACCGGCGGCACATCTCGACCTCGGCACGGCCGAAATACAGGCTGGTCAATACGAGGATGCAATCCGCCAGGCGAAGCAGGCGCTGGTGGCGAACCCCAACGATCTTCGCGCTACACGCGTGCTGGCCAGCGCGCTGACTCAGCATGGAGACTCTGCGGAAGCAGTTGAACCATTCACCCGGATTGCCAAGGCAGAGCCCACCGTCGAGAACCTGTACCCATTGGCAATGTGTCTGCTCCAGACCAAGAAACCCGAAGATAGAACGCGGGCACTGGCGGTCTTTGAACAGATGAAATTGATGGCGGGCGACAGCGGGTCGCTGCACGTGCTTTTCGGCCGCGCCTATCGCGAGGCGGGGGACATGCCGGCGGCGATCAAGGAGTTCCAGCGAGCTGTTGCAATTGATCCGAAGACACCCCACGCGCACTATTTCCTCGGTCTCGCTCAACTCTTTCTCAAGGATTGGAAGCCGACCCCTGAAGCCGAAGCGGAGTTGAAGAAGGAAGCGGCGGCCTATCCTCACGACTACCTCGCCAACTATATGCTGGGCTTCCTCACTTCGGGCGAGCGGCGCTACGACGAATCGAACGTGTATTTGAAAGCCGCTTCCGAGATCAATCCAACGGCGCCTGAGCCCTTCCTGTACATGGGATTGAACGCCTACTCGCAGGACGACATGAAGCGCGCCGAAGAGAACCTCCGCACAGCCGTCGCGCTGACAGGCAGCGATGAATCGCGCTCGAATTATCAGATCCGCCGGGCGTACGTCGACCTCGGACGAATTCTTGCCACGAGCGGCCGCAAAGAGGAGAGCGAAGTCTTCCTTACCAAGGCGCGCAACCTCCAGAACATGACCATGGAAGACAGCCAGAAGCAGGTGGCTTCCATCATGCTAGCCGGCGGAGCTGGATCGGCTGCCGCGGTCGTGCCGCTCAGCCGTCAGCAGGAGACGCAGGCCGCGCCTCTCCTGCAGGCAAGCGCGAAGGTCAGCGGCGACACGAGCACGTTGACGCAGGAACAACGCGCGGCCGTCGATGCGCAGGAACACGA